>CALRLV020000219.1:0-5145 GCA_943368895.1 Ferrovibrio terrae | reverse complement strand
GTGCCTGTGCAATAGTATCTCTAACGACTGGTTGCAGCTTGCATTCCTCGTTAGGGTGAAAACAGATGCGTATAGAAAACTTCTAGCAAGGCCAGCCTTGGAGCGCTTTCTTTGATTGAATTCGTCACCCACCATTGGCACGACATTTGGCCGTTCATTGCGGTTGGCTTCGTGGCACAATTGGTAGACGGGGCCTTGGGCATGGCCTTTGGTGTGATCACCAGTACGCTTTTGGTTAGCGTCATGGGTATGCCACCTGCCAAGGCATCCTCAACCGTCCATATTGTTGAGTTCTTTACCACCGCCGCTTCTGCTGTCAGTCATACCATCCACCGCAATGTGAATTGGAAATTGTTTGCGACGCTGGTCATCCCCGGCATGATTGGGGGGATCACGGGTGCCTATCTTCTGGCCAATATTCATGCCGAGACGGCAAGGCCTTATGTGATGGCCTATCTTGCCTGTATTGGCGTTTATCTGTTGTGGCGCGGATGGCGCATGACGAAAGGCCAACCCCACCGCAGCGCGAAATTTGTTGGCCCTTTGGGTTTGGTTGGCGGCTTCCTAGACGCTGTCGGCGGCGGCGGTTGGGGGCCGGTGGTGACGTCCAATCTACTGGTTCAGGGCACAGAACCCCGCATGACCATCGGCACGGTCAATACGGCCGAATTCTTCTTGACCACCGTCATTTCGGCGACCTTTATCGTCACCTTGGGCTGGGAAGCCTTTACGCTGGCGACGGTAGGCCTGATTATCGGCGGCCTAATGGCCGCACCCTTTGGCGCGATTTTGGCCAAGCGCGTTCCAGCCAAGCAATTGTTGTATCTGGTCGGCACCGTTTTGACTCTGACCAGTCTATTTTCCCTATCCAAAGCCTTGGGTCTGGTCTGAAGCTGACGACCTAGAGCGAAAGCCGCATGATACGTTCGTCATCCAGCGTATTGCCGACTTTGAAATGATAGGCCCCGACAATCTCAAAGCCGTATTTGGTGTAGAGCCGCTTCGCACGCTCATTCTGTGACCACACACCCAGATAAAGCGCCGATGCCTGCTTATCGCGTGCCCAATTGATCGCCATGTCCATCAACCGATGCGCCAGACCCGTCCCTTTTTGGGTTTCATCCAAATAGAGGCGGTAAAGCTCCAGCGCGTCCGACTCTGGGGCCTCAATTGGCAGGGTCAAAGGGCCACAATCTAGGAAGGCCACCAAGTCATCACCGTGATAGACCATAGTCATAACCCGGGCGGGGTCGCGAATATCTTGCAAAGTTCGCTCCAGACTGAAGCGTTGGCCTAGGAAGAATTCTTTGTCTTCAGGTGGATAGAGATGGCCGAAGGTCTCAAGAAAGGTCTTGGCCCCAAAGGCCGCCAAGGCTGGTGCATCGGTGTCTATACCCGTCCGAATGTGCAGCGCCTCGCTCACGAATTTGCTCTCCCAGCCTTTTCGACAAGACCAGAAGTGCCCCGGCGGGCCTCCAAAACGGCTGCAATTTCGGCACCTGTAACGCCACGCGCCAGAAGGCCCACACTTAAATGATATAAGAGATCAGCGGCTTCCTTGGCGATTTCTTCAGCAGTGCCACCAGCGATAGCAAGGGCTGCCTCAACGCCTTCTTCGCCCAGCTTTTTGCCGCAAAGGACAGGGCCACCCTGGAGCAATTTCGCGGTATAGCTTTGGCTTGGATCGGCTTTGGCCTTTTCAGCTACATCAGCCAATAGCTGTTCTATTGCCTGGCCTAACGTCTCGCTCATCGCAGGTTTCCTTGAATCGGTTGCCGTACTTTGGCCCCAGCCGCCGCCAAGGCCGTCCGTGCCTCTGCCAGTGTATGGGTTCTGAAGTGAAAAATCGATGCCGCTAGAACGGCATTGGCATGCCCTTGCGTGACGCCTGCCACCAGATCGTCCAAATTGCCCACCCCGCCAGAGGCGATCACCGGTACAGACACCGCATCGGCTATCGCCCGGGTCAGTGCCAGATCATAGCCAGATTTGGTACCATCCTTATCCATGGAGGTGACCAAAAGCTCGCCAGCACCACGGTCGACAACGTCTTTGGCAAAGACCAGAGCGTCAATTCCAGTTGGATTGCGGCCGCCATGGGTGAAAATCTCCCACTGTTCGGGGCCGGTTTGCTTGGCATCGATCGCGACGACGACACACTGCGCCCCAAAGCGCCGCGCGGCGGCGGTCACCAAACTGGGGTCTTTGACGGCAGACGTATTGATTGCGACTTTGTCGGCTCCGGCCAGCAATAGGGCACGGAAGTCGTCTGTCGTGCGTACGCCACCACCCACCGTCAAAGGTGTGAAGCAAACTTCGGCTGTACGCCGCACGACGTCTAATAGGGTGCCTCGCCCCTCATGGCTGGCAGAGATATCGAGAAAGCAGATCTCGTCTGCCCCTTCGCCATCATAAAATTGTGCTTGCTCAACAGGATCGCCGGCATCGCGCAGCCCCTCGAACTGTACGCCCTTCACGACACGTCCGTCCTTCACATCCAGACAGGGAATGATGCGAACTTTCAGGCTCATGCTGCGGCTTTCAGCGCTTCAACAGGGTCAATCAGGCCATCATAGAGCGCGCGGCCCAAAATCGCCCCCGCAACTGGTTTACCCGCACGGGCTTTTAGGGCCACGATATCCTGCACACCTGCCAAGCCGCCTGAGGCGATGACATCCATGCCAACTGCGTCGGCAATTGCACCCGTGAAGTCAATATTGATCCCGGTCTTCGTGCCATCCCGACCCACATCGGTGACGATCAGTGCAGCAACGCCTGCATCTTCAAACTGACGGGCTAGGTCTAGTGCGGCGAGATTTGTCGTCTCGACCCAGCCTTCCACCGCGACCATGCCGTCAATAGCATCAATGCCAACGGCCACTTGGCCAGGGAAGGCCTTGGCAGCGTCGCGCACGAACTGGGGTTGTTTCGCGGCAATCGTGCCCAAAATGACGCGGGTGACGCCCATCGAAAGCGCCTTCTCAATCGCCTTCAAGTCGCGAATCCCACCCCCGACTTGCATGGGAAGGCTGGTCCGGGCGCGAATGGCCGCGATGGCGTCGAGATTGGCGCCAGCCCCTTTCAAGGCACCGTCTAGGTCGACAATATGGAGATAGCCAAAGCCCATGGCCTCAAAGCTGGCAGCGCGCGCGGACGGGTCGGTATCAAACACCGTCATCTGGGCAAAGTCGCCTTTATAAAGGCGAACGGCCTGTCCATCTTTCAAGTCAATTGCGGGGTAGAGGATCATTGTTTCAGCCATTCTTCCAATAAAGCGAGGCCCGCGCGTTGGCTTTTTTCGGGATGGAATTGCACGCCCATAATATTGTCTTTCTGGACAGCAGCGGCAAACCGATCCGCACCATAGGTGCACCAAGCGGCCACATCGGCATCGCGCGTCGCACGAAACGCAAACGAGTGGACGAAATAAACGTCCTGCGCGCCACCCCAAGCAGCGTTGAACACCGCACTGGCAGTTGGCTCCGCGGTATTCCAGCCCATATGCGGCACTTTCAGCTCTGCCGAGCCCGGTTGGATGACCGAGGTCTGGCCACCTATCCAGCCAAGACCGGGGGTGGAGCCAAACTCAATGCCCACATCGGCCAGAAGCTGCATCCCAACACAAATGCCCAAGAAGGCCGCACCGTCTCCGCGCACGCGGGTCTCTAAGGCTTCGCGCAGGCCATCGACGGCTGTAAGATTCGCCGCGCAATCGGCAAAGGCCCCCACGCCGGGCAGGACGATTTGATCGGCCTTGGCGATGCGTTCCGGGTCCGCTGTCACACATACATCGCGTGCACCGGCTGCAACCAACGCCTTCTCCGCCGAGCGAAGATTGCCAGAGCCATAGTCAATTAAGGTAAGCATTTCCGTGCCTTAAAGGACGCCCTTTGTGGAGGCGACCGCCCCATTTAAGCGGGGATCAATTTCAATCGCTACCCGTAGGGCGCGCGCGAGGGCTTTATAGCAGCTCTCGATAATATGGTGCGTATTCTGCCCATAGAGGTTCTCGACATGCAGACAGAGGCCACCATTGCCGGCGAAGGCATGGAACCATTCCTTGAATAATTCAGTGTCCATCTCACCCACTTTTGGACGTTCAAAATGGACGTTCCAAACGAGGTAAGGCCGGTTGGACAAGTCAATCGAGGCGCGCGACAAAGTCTCGTCCATTGGGATATAGGCATGGCCAAAGCGACGGATGCCCGCAAAGTCTCCCAATGCGCTTTTGAGTGCCTGGCCCATGACGATGCCGGTGTCTTCGACGGTGTGGTGCATGTCGATATGAAGGTCGCCTATGGTTTCAACCGTCAGATCAATCAGCGCATGCTTGGCAAAGCTTTCCAGCATATGGTCAAAAAAGCCGATGCCAGTCGAAACCTTGGCAATGCCTGTCCCATCCAAATTCATGGTGACAGAGATTTGTGTCTCTTTCGTATTGCGCTGAATGGTGGCCGTTCGCACGATGAAATCTTTCCGCTGTTGGACGTGGTGAGCTTGATGCCTGAAGGCGCGAGCGGACACCTCTTAGCGCTTTGGGAAGCCAAAGGAAACTGGTGATCGCGCTGGTTACAGTCTGCATCTGTGGCAGGCAGATTAAGCCCACGTCAACCTAATGTGTGCAAACAGGAAAAGTTGTTCTGGGATATTGCTGGCCCCTTCGCCGCATCCCGAGCTTTTAGGCGTAGAGTTTAGTGAAAGACTTGCTGGAAAACATTCTGAAGACGCTGGCCGGAAAGCTGACCTTAGCTTTCCTTGGCCTGATGAGTCTTGTGATGTTGGGCATGATCGTGATTCTAAGCTTTACCATCGGCTATGGTCGCGCCCTGGCCTTTTCGATTGGCGGGTCAACGCTCTCCTTGGTTCTGGCCACCGCTGCGTTTTATGCCTTTGTGAGCCGTATTACCGATCCCTTGCGCGACCTGACTGAATTTGCCCAACAGACAAATCTAAAGCGCTTAGGTGTTCGCCTTGATATTCGTTCGGGCGACGAGCTGGAAATTCTGGCCCGCGCACTGAACCGCATGATGCAGCGCTTGGATGCTTCCATGAAGCGCATTCAGCAATTGGCCTTTGTGGACACCATCACCGAACTGCCGAACCGCGACCGCTTCCGTCAAGAAACCGACGAAGCGGCAAAGTCCA
>CALRLV020000218.1:0-5200 GCA_943368895.1 Ferrovibrio terrae | reverse complement strand
CGGCAAAGCTCAGGCTTTGGCAGCGGTCGGTGCGATGCTCTTGGGCGTGATTGTGACCGGTCTGTTCGTTGCCATTTCCATGACCTCCGGCGGCGGCGCGTGGGATAATGCCAAGAAGTCGTTCGAAGACGGCTTTGTGGACCGCGACGGCGTCAAGCACATGAAGGGTTCAGAGGCCCATAAAGCGTCTGTGACCGGTGACACGGTTGGCGACCCATACAAGGATACGTCTGGTCCTGCGGTGAACCCAATGATCAAGATCACCAATATCGTGGCGCTTCTATTGCTGGCCGTCTTGGCCCACCAAGGCTAAACGAGCAGTCCATCCCTATCTGGAAAGTCCCGGTCGAAAGGCCGGGACTTTTTGGTTTGTGCCTCTGTCTCCGCACCTAGCCATAATTTAACCGTCCGATGCGCAGCAAGGTGCTTGGCCAAGCCACAATGGTTGGCTAGGCTAATCAAAACGAGGAATGTGAGGAGAGTGTGGTGCGGAAAGGTCGCTGTTCGAATGAGCCGAGCGCATGCGAGTTTGCCCGCCATCAGCTGGAGCTACCCTATGCAGGCTCTGGCAGTGTCTGCTCCCGTTGTGGCAGTCCTCTGGCCGCGATTCTAGACCCAATCGATCAAAGTGCGTCACCGGCGCCATCAGCACCGCCACCGCCACCGCCACTTTACCGAGAACCCCATCCCAAGCCCGCATTTGAAGCTCAGGTCGAGCCAAGTTTTGAGGCCCGGTCCGGCTTGACCGTGATGCAGATAACGCGCTGGGTTGCGATTGCCGCTTTATTGATTTTGGTGGGTTTCATTGGCTGGCGGCTGTTTGGGCCAGAGCAGGACCCCAATTCAGCGGTGGACCCAGCTGGCTTATCAGCCTTGACTGATGGCTTAGATATTCAACAAATTTCGCCGCCCGAGATGCGCCGCGTGGATGTCTCAACAGAGGCCCGCGTTTCGCCCGATCCGACCAGTGCAGTGATCATGTTACTGGCCCCCGATACGATCTTAGATGTCACAGGGCAGATCCAAGTCGGTGGCCTCAATTGGCTGCGGATCACCCTACCAAATGATCGTTCGCGGTCGGGCTTTATTCGCGAAGACATGTTGGCACCCTTGGGTGAAGGCGAAGGCGATTACTCCAGTCTTGATCCATTGGCAGGCAATACGATCAATGGTGCCGTCCTGCCGGTTGCCCCAGTGCAAGTTGGCGCTGTGGCCATGGCCCAACCCGTAACCTATCAAATTGTGGGGGCAGCGGCGTCCATTCATCTAAGCCCGGCTTTTGAAAGCCCGCAATTGGGTCAGGTTGGCAGTGGCGTTTTGGTGATGGTTGTAGCTCAGCAAATCTCGAATGGTCTTCCGTGGTATCAAGTCCAGCTGACGAATGGACGAACCGGCTGGATATCGGGCAATTCGGCTGTCCGTGCGGCGGAAAGTCCAAATGCCGCAGCTGCCTCTGCAGCCTCTGCTGCCGCGGCTTTACCCGCAGCGGAATCCAGCTCTCAGCCGGCATCAAAGGCAGAGTCTGAAATCCCGGCTGGTCCGATGGCCGTCAGCGTCGGGACATTGATGCGCGTGGACACGCCAACTGCCAGCCTGCGGGCGCGCCCCGGCGCTGCCAGTGACCCCGTTTTGGAGGTCCTGCCAACCGATACATTGATGTCAGTCGAAGATGTTCGCATCGTTGCCGGCGCCCCTTGGTATCAAGTCACGTCACCCAAAGGCACCCAAGGCTGGCTGCCTGCGCGAAGCCTTGTGGTCAATCAATAGGGCATCCGATGGTGACCCAGCGGTTTGACCCCCTATTGTCTGGCCGCAAGTCCTGATAAAGCACGGCCGTCTTACTCAACCTGTCTCAAGCGAAAGCCACGTTTATGTTTTCAGAGGAAACCCAGACATCGCAAAACATGCGGCCTCGGGGATCCGGCGCGGCTGGCCGTATCTTGCTGATCCTGGCGGCGATTGGCGTCGCCGCTTTGGTGATTGTCGGTGCCTTTTTTGGCTTCAAAGCAATGTTTTCGGGCCAGCAGGGGGATATGCCGACTTTGGAGGGGCCAAAGTCCTATAGTGCCCTCGGTCGTACTGAGGTGCGTAAAGAGGCTGCTCTAACCGCACCGGTCGCCCTGGTACTCAAAGAAGGAACCATCGTCTCAGCTCAAAGTGTTGGGGTGAAGGCTGGTGTTGAGTGGTTGTCGTTAACCGCTGTAGACGGTGCCAAGGGTTTTGCGCCCAAAGCCTTGTTCCGCGAGATCGTGACGACCAATGGCAGCAATAAGATAAGCGGCGGGGTCCGCAATATCGTTACTTCAGCGCTATTGAATCTACGCGAAACGCCGTCCATGTCCGGCAAGATTGTCGGCACCGTCGATGGCGGCACCCGTCTCGTCTCTGACGGGTCGGTTGAGGCCGAAGGTGAATTATGGATGCGCATTCCCTTGGATGGCAATACAATTGTCTACATCCTGCAACGCTTCACCACGGCAGATGATGACGCGAGCGGCAATGATGGGATTGGCGCAGATAATGCAACAGTGGGTGCCGTCGGCCGCGCGATCCAAATCGCCAATGTGCAAGCAACCCCATTGCCTAATTCACGCATCGTTCGGGCGCTCCAGCCCGGTGAAGTCGTCCGCGTCATTGGGCAGACCAATTCGGGTATCGCGTGGTATGTGCTGCGCCTCAATGATGGCAGTCAAGGGTTCGCCCCGAAAGCCGCGATCAGTATCGATGAAGGGGCATCACGCTGGGTCTATCCTGATGGCACCGAAGCGCCTGGCCCCAATGTTCCCCAAGGCCAAACTCAGCCGATTGATCCTGCAACCTTGTTGCAGATGAATGGCGCGGGCAGTGCTGGTGATGGCGCCGGTGGCGAAGGAGCTGGGGCCAACACCACCCCAGCAGAGGCCGCCGATGGCGTCTTGCCGGTGACACCCAATGCTTCGCCGGCACCGCCGACAGCTGCAGGCCCCCAGCCTTGAGGGGACAGACGTCAACAGGATTGGCGAGCGCTAGCCTTCATTGACCCAGATGCGGATTAGATGATGGGCAATTGCAAGTGGGGGCGGGGCGCGTAAGGTTGCGCCATCGCGTGTGCAACCGGCTTCTGACAAAAGTTGTCGCGCCTCATCCCGGCTGAACCAGATGGCTTGGGATATTTCGTGCGTATCAATGTTGAGGTCATAGCTCTCAACCTCGGCAATCAAGCCGATCATCAATTGCGACGGGAAGGGCCAAGGTTGGTTGGCCACAATGCGCGCGCTGGTCATCTTAACGCCAGCTTCTTCAAACAATTCGCGCGCGCAGCCTTCTTCAACTGTTTCACCGGGCTCGATAAAGCCAGCCAAGGCTGAGATAAAGCCAGCCCGAAAGCCAATGCCGCGGCCAAGCAAACATTGATCGCCCTTGACGGCGAGCATGATTGCAACAGGGTCTGTACGCGGGAAATGCTCCGTTTTGCACGATGGACAGGCCCGTTTCCAACCGGCTTCGGCCATATGGGTTGCTTCGCCGCAATTGGCGCAAAAGCCGTGGCGGCTATGCCAGTCCAAGATCGCTTTCGCGGTGCCGGCAATGGCAAGGTCGGCCATATCCATGATGCCTGCGGCCATGCGCAAATCTTCCGGTTCGCCCAAGCCCTGAATGGGGCCGTCATTCCAATCAAATCGGGCGGGTAACGTGGTTGCAAAGGTTGCCCGGCCTTTATCGTCTAAGCCCATCAAGATGGGTTCTGGGCTGGATTTAGGTAGAAAGGCAGATCGGCTGCTGCTGGCCAGTCGTAACAGTTTGCGCGCGCCAGTAGTCGATTGAGGGTCTTGGCTCAAAACAGGCTTGCCATCTTGGATCAAGATCAAGTCGGTGTCGGGATGATTGAGCAGGCTTTCCATTTTCTCAGTGTCGCGGCGCAATGCGCTGGCGCGGTCGAGCGGGAAGGCGGTGAAGGGGATGAAATCGGAAGTTTGTGCCATATAATGCACCTGAACTGGCCCGCCCATCTTGGTCAAGCACGATTTGTTGCTGGCTGGCACCTGCTGCATCCACAGGAATGCCGCCATTAGCGCTTGAAACTGGCGGCCTGACTTGCGATATGGGGGGTGGAGATCGGCGGTGGACATAGTCCTCGCCAATTCGGTCAGGTCCGGAAGGAAGCAGCCGCAACGAGTTTCGCTATGGGTCGCCGTTCGGTCTCCACCCTTTTACCTGTGCGCACCCACAGTTTGGAACCCCAGCATGGACGAAACGGATCTTGGCGGTGAAGGTGATCTTCCACAGTCAGGAGGATTTTCGGGGTACGACCAAGCCGATGCTGAGCCGGACGATCTGACCATGTCCATGTTTGGTGAACCTGCAGAAGCGCCACAAAAGGCCGCAGAGGGGCAGGCCAGCCAACCTTATTTGGTGCTGGCCCGCAAATACCGCCCACAACGCTTTGAAGACTTAATCGGGCAAGAAGCGATGGTCCGTACCTTGACCAATGCTTTCGCCTCTAACCGCATCGCCCATGCCTTCATGCTGACTGGTGTGCGTGGGGTCGGCAAAACTACGACAGCCCGCCTGATTGCTCGCGCGCTCAATTATCAAACAGAGACGGTTGATCGACCTTCGATCCAGCTAGATCCGCTCGGCAGCCAGTGTGAAGCGATCACGCGGGGCAATCATCCCGATGTGTTTGAACTCGATGCCGCCTCCCGTACCGGTGTGGGCGACATGCGTGAACTGCTCGACGGGGTCCGCTATGGCCCCATCGCGGCGCGCTACAAGGTATACATCATCGACGAAGTGCACATGTTGTCAAAGAGCGCGTTCAATGCGCTTTTGAAGACCTTGGAGGAGCCGCCTCCGCATGTGAAGTTCATCTTTGCAACCACCGAAATTCGCTCGGTCCCGGTCACCATTTTGTCGCGCTGCCAACGCTTTGATTTGCGGCGGATTGAGCCTGGGGTGCTGGCTGATTATCTGGAAAAGATCGCAAGCAGAGAAGGCACAAAGATTGCGCGCGATGGCGTGGAATTGATTGCGCGAGCAGCAGAAGGCTCTGCCCGCGATGGGCTTTCACTCTTGGATCAAGCCATTGTCCAGGATCAAGGCCAAGGCGTAACCGGCACTGAAATCCGCGACATGCTGGGTCTGGCTGATCGGACCCGCACCATGGATTTGTTGGGCGCGATCCTAAAAGGCGATGCCAAGACAGCGCTCCAAGCATTCC
>CALRLV020000217.1:0-5205 GCA_943368895.1 Ferrovibrio terrae | reverse complement strand
ACCGTTGGAACCGAAGTACAAACTATTACCGCCGCGGAAGACTTCGATGTTCTCAATGAGGTGATTATCAATCGTGGTTGCGCCCCAGATATTCTCAAGGACCGGCCCGCGGTCATAAAGGGGAGTCCCGTCCAAGGTCACGAGTGTGTCGCGGTCACCGCCGCCATCGAGACGAATAGTATATTCGCCCTCGTCCGGGGAATAACCGACATTGACGCCCTTCACGAGGAATTGGACCGCCTCAGCGAAATTGACCGCGCCGCTCTGCTCAACCCGGGCACCCGAGATAACCTGCACGTCCGTACCATAGACGGCAAGCTCTTGGGCAACCGTGCTTGCTGCCGCGCGAGTACGCTGGCCAGTCACGATCACAGTCTCTGTAGCTGCCTTTGGCGGATCGCTTTCGACAGAGGTTTGCGCATTGGCAAAACCTGGCAGCGCGGTCGTGGCCAGCAGCATAGCCGCCAGGCTCAGATATGGTTTCTTGATTGATCCGTACATTTTAGTGCCCCTCGCTACAGTGAGATTTATTCACTGATGTTGCATTCTGACATTGGCGTTCGTCCGGCCCACGCGATCTTGTGGACCCGCAATTCCTGCCTGACTGATCAAAGATTAGGGGGCGACTGTGACGTCTGAGCGAAATGTTTATGAAACCTTAGTGAAGATATTTCATTTCAAAATGATTCGTGCTTGAACTGATTGTGCCCGATCTGTCCGGGCTGGGAGGTTGAGCTTGATCCATTCATCCAATATCTCTGATGCGACATCGGAGATGGACCGCGCGCGCGCGCTTTTAGAGTCCAAGCAGGGCATTTTGCTCGATTGGGATGGATGTGTTGCCATTGATAATAAGCCGCACGCAGCCGGCGCAAGATTCATGGCCGCCCATCTCGACCGCATCGCCATTGTGTCCAATAGCTCAAGTTTACGACCGCAAGATATCTGCCGTGCCCTGGCGGCCTGCGGCATCCACTTTCCTGGCACGCGGGTCATCCTGGCAGGCCATCAAGCTTTAATGCGCGCCGCGGAAACCAGAAAGCGGAGTCTCGTACTCGGCAATTCCACGATGCGGGCCTTGGCGCGTGATCTCGGCGTCATTCAAGTGACAAACCTTATCGAGCAAGTCGTCTTGTTGAGGGATTCGCGGTTCACCTATGTCCGCCTCACACAAAGTGCAAACGCTCTGCGTCAAGGAGCCACTTTGTTGGTTGCCAATCCAGACTTAACGCACCCGGGGAAAGCCGGCACAATCATCCCTGAAACCGGGGCGCTTCTCGCAGCGCTGCGTGCCTGCGTGTCGGGCCATGAAATAAACATGGAAATCGTCGGCAAGCCTGCGCCCTATCTATTTAAAAAGGCCTGCCTCGCGCTTGGCATTTCAATCGACCAAGCGGTGATGATTGGGGATAATGCCTCGACCGATATAAAGGGGGCAAATGGGCTTGGCATGGATTCTATTCTGGTGGATCCGGGTTCAGACCTCTGCCTAAGCGCCCTTTGCTAGAAGCGCTTGAGAGATAAGACGTCAAAGGTCTCGCGCAATGTCGTGGTCGAGCGCTCGTAATCAGCCAATGCAAGCGCGGCAATAAGGGCGTCGATTACGCACAGCTGGGCAATGCGGCTCGTCATGGCTTCGGTCCGAAACAGGGTCTCGCGCGCCATGGTGAACAGGGTGATATCGGCAAACGCTTGTATCGGCGTGCGGGCATAATTGGTCAGCACGATTGTCGTCGCCCCGGCTTCCTTCGCCAATTGAGTTGCGACCACTGTCTCGCGGGTCGCGCCAGTGTGAGAAATCGTAAGGACGGCCACATCGGGCGAAGTTCGCGACGCGCTGATCGCTTGGATATGACTGTCAGTCACGGCTTTAGCCTCTAAGCCGATGCGCAACATGCGATAATGCGCATCTTCCGCAATTGGAGCTGACGAACCAATGCCATAAATTTCAATACGCTTGGCCGCCCTTAAGGCCACAACAGCGCCAGCCAATGCTTTTGGGTCAAGGACCGATAATGAATCCCGAAGCGCTTGTATTCCACCATGAAACACCTTGCGACAGACGGTTTCTGTATCATCGTCACGGTTCAAGTCTTCATGAATATACTGGACCGGCTGTACCACCGCCTGGGCCAACGATAACTTCAAATGCTGAAAGCCGGGCATACCAAGATTTTGGCAGAAATTCACGACACTGCCCTGACTGGCCCCTGTCGCTTCGGACAATTCAGTGACCGACATGGCGATCACCGAGTTAGGGTCCGCCAAGATAAAGTCTGCCACCGCTTTAGAGGTCGGTCCCATGGACTTATAGCTTGAACGAATGCGGCCAAGAACATTTTCAACGAGCAGCGTTTCTAGCGGCTTGTTCTTGGACTTGTTTGGCGGGTTGGATGTGTCGCCCATGGGTCGCACTCGCAAGATCAATCAGCGTGATTATCACAAAGAGTTGCCGTGCCATGATTGAACAAATCTCACAATAGCTTCCTACGAATGCTAGCCGACAACCGGTCAACTCAAACGTCCAGAATATAGCTCGCAACCAATATGGTGGCCACTTGCCCATAGTCATACATATCACAGTCGCCGTGAGCGGGGATAAGGATGACTTGTAACACCGGGCTTGCGGGCATGTGGGCTGCATCAGTGCTGCCTTGTTTGGACTTTGACTCCAGACAGCCTGCCAAACAACAAAGCGCCATCAACACAGGTGTAAGCCGCATGTCACCGCCACCTTCACCTGTATCCCAGGTGTTTGGCGTGAAAGAATTATAAAATTTTATCAATTCTGATGTGGCGGCAAGTGTATGTTGGTCAATACAACGTCTGCCCCGCCTCTTTCCTAACCCTGCAAGTTCTCACAAGCGCCGGAACAACTGGGCTTCTTAGGCCAATTTCTTGGGCCGTTTACTGAAACTTAGTTATGATGACCTCAGATATAAGCTTCTTACGAGGTGTACTAAAGCATAAATTATTCAGCGATTGATGGAAAATGCCCTTTTACCAACAAGCAACTGTTGCGTCTTTGATCACAACACTTGGCATCTCCTCATAACTGAGACCTTAATAGTCAAAAACTGAGATAGTGGGGGTAGTCAGTGTTTTTTTGGACCATAGTTCTGGGTGCAATGGTTGGATGGCTCGCTACGGGCTTTGAGGGCTATGGCATTGTCATTGGTGGCGTGGTTGGCGCGGTTTTTGGGCGTGGCTTGCGCGTGTTCATTCGCGCCGAGGTCGAACGTGCGACCGAAGAGCTATTGGCCAAATTAGAGGCCAATCAAAAACCTTCTTCGAATGAAGTCATTCGAAGGTCTTGGTCAGATGATGTGCGTGCCGCCCCGGTTCGTCCAAAAACACCCACTCCCCCGTCGGTGCCGCCTGCGGCCGACGAACAAGAGGCACCGATTGCCCCTGTGGTACGTGCGGAGGCCGCGAAGGAAGAACGTATCAAGGAAATGGCCTTTTCATCGCCATTTTCCGGTGAGAAGGCCCCAGAACCTGCCAATGCCAATTCCTTTGGCTCTGACCATTCAAACGTTTTTCAAGCGGCGCAAAAATGGCTGTTTGGCGGCAACACCATCGTGCGCGTTGGATTGGTTGTCCTATTTGTCGGCCTTTCGTTTTTGGCTAGCTATGCCGCGTCAGCTGGTCTGTTTCCGGTCGAGATGCGCTTGGCCCTCGTCGGCCTTTTTGGCGCGGGCTTGATCGCCTTCGGATTTCGCACGCTGGAGAAGAGACCCCAATTTGGTCTCGCGCTACAAGGCGGCGGTGTCGCAACCATCTATCTGACCCTTTATGGCACGACCAAGCTGATCGATAATGCCTCACCCGTCGCGGCCTTCGTCTTGATGATGTTGATCTGCGCGCTTGGCTGTGCGCTTGCGCTTCTACAGCGGTCACAAGCCTTAGCTGCCACCTCCTTCATTGGTGGGTTTGCTGTGCCGCTACTTTTGAGCACAGGTGGTGGCGATGTGGCGGGCCTGTTTGTCTATTACAGCCTACTGAACTTCGCGATTTTATTCATTTCCGTCAGACGGTCTTGGCGCGTTGTAAACCTGATCGGCTTCATCTCCACCTTCGGAGTTTTGACGTTAGTTGTGGGCAGTGGTGCCGGTGCCAAACAATATATGGCCACACAGGTTTTCCTAATTGTCTCAATCTTAGTCTATGTCGCCACCGCAATTCTCTACACGCGCCTGACACCGAGCCCGGTTGCCGATCAGTCCCCGAAACAGGGCCTCAGCCAATTTGGCAATATGGTGGACACAACCCTTCTGTTCGGAACAGCCCTGATTGGCTTTGGCCTAGAAGTCAGCCTTGTCGAGGATCGTCCGTTTGGCTCTGCCTTTGCCGCACTGTCGTTTGCAGCGCTTTATTTGGCCCTTGCCGCATTTACGACGCGCTATCTGCCGAAAGCCAACCGGTTGTTGAGCGAGGCGATGTTAGCCGTCGGGGTGATCTTCGTGACGCTTGCCGTACCGCTCGCGCTGGGAGCGCGTTGGACGTCCGCCGTCTGGGCTCTGGAAGGCGCAGGTGCGTTCTGGATTGGCATGCGACAAGCGCGCTGGCTGCCGCGACTATTTGGCTTGATCCTGCAAGGCTTGGCCGCTTTCTTCTACATTGCTGGCCTAAGCCCCAGTGAGACGGCCATTCCATTGGCCAATCCGGCCTTTATGGGGGCCATGTTGGTCGCTTTACCGGTCCTTGTCACAGCCTATTGGTTGCAAAAGCCCCTACCCCATAGTGGAACAGCGCTTGCGACCAACTATGCGCAAACCGAACTCAATCTAGCAAAACCTGTTTTCTTCTTGGGCTTTGCCTATTGGTGGCTGGCGTGGGGGACAGAGGTTCACCGCAAATTGCCGCCAGTTGCCGCCGGGCAGATGCCAGAATTCGCATTCTCGTCTGATCTGTTGCTGATGCTGACAATGATTGCCTTCTTGCTCAGTGCGTTGGGCTTTCAAATTCTGGGCCGACGTGTCCAGTGGCAAGTCGCCATCTGGCCCAGTGCGGCAAGCCTTGTCGCCTTGGGCATTGGCCTCTTAGGCACTTTTGCTGAGAGCAGTCATATCCTCTATTCGCCAGATTGGCTGCTGTGGGTTATCGCCATCGGGCTACATATTTGGATGCTCTATGTGAATGACAACGACACAGTCGTCTCTCGTCCAATTCTGGCAGGTACCCATATTGGCGGGGTTTGGCTTG
>CALRLV020000216.1:0-5266 GCA_943368895.1 Ferrovibrio terrae | reverse complement strand
TGGCCAACGACCAGAATGCGGGTGGGGGTTGGAATGGTCAGGGCCTGATGAAGGGCTTCTTTGTCATTGCCGATCTCTAGGAAGGGATCAAAGCCGTCGAGGCCAGTTTCCAGCGAGCGCAGTGCCTTTTGGAAGCTTTCTTGGAAGGTCCGACCAATCGCCATGGCTTCGCCCACCGACTTCATCGAGGTGGTCAAAGTTGTGTCAGCACCCTTGTATTTCTCAAAGGCAAAGCGGGGAATTTTGGTGACGACATAGTCAATCGAGGGCTCAAACGAGGCAGGCGTCGCGCCGCCCGTGATGTCATTGGCGATTTCATCGAGCGTATAACCAATAGCAAGCTTGGCAGCGACTTTGGCAATCGGAAAGCCCGTGGCCTTGGACGCCAAAGCGGACGAACGCGACACGCGCGGGTTCATCTCAATCACCGTCATCCGGCCATCGGCGGGATTAAGGGCGAATTGTACGTTGGAGCCACCAGTCTCGACCCCGATTTCGCGCAAGACGGCAATCGAGGCATCGCGCATGCGCTGATATTCTTTGTCGGTCAGGGTGAGTGCAGGGGCCACCGTGATGGAATCCCCCGTATGGACACCCATCGGGTCGATGTTTTCGATCGAGCAGATGATGATGCAATTGTCCGCTTTGTCGCGAACCACTTCCATCTCATATTCTTTCCAGCCCAAGACGCTTTCTTCAACCAGAACTTCGCCAACAGGGCTGGCGGCAATGCCGCTGGCGCAGATGCGTTTAAACTCATCGACATTATAAGCGATGCCACCGCCGGTGCCGCCAAGGGTAAAACTGGGGCGGATGATGGCAGGCAGGCCAACAAAGGGCAGGGCCACCATGGCTTCTTCAACCGTATGAGCGATCTTGGACTTGGGGCTTTCCAGTCCGATTTTATCCATGGCGTCACGGAATTTCAGGCGGTCTTCGGCCTTTTCGATGACGTCGGCCTTCGCGCCAATCATCTCAACATTATATTTCGCCAAAACCCCGGTCTTTTCGAGCGTCAGCGCGCAATTGAGCGCCGTTTGTCCGCCCATGGTGGGCAGAACTGCGTCGGGGCGTTCCTTAGCAATGATCAGCTCTACCACCTCTGGCGTGATCGGCTCCACATAAGTGGCGTCAGCCAGATCAGGGTCGGTCATGATGGTGGCGGGATTGGAATTGACCAGAATGACCCGGTAGCCTTCTTCCTTCAACGCCTTACAGGCTTGCACGCCCGAATAGTCAAATTCACAGGCCTGCCCGATCACAATGGGGCCTGCCCCGATGATCAAAATGGATTTCAGGTCTGTGCGTTTAGGCATGGGGGCGTCCGTTCGAGGCTCTAATAAGTTTCAGGGTGCCAGTCGCAAAAAGCCCTCCCGAGCGGATAGCACGCTGGGAGGGCCTTGGAAGGCGGTAGCTGTTAACGCCTATAGGAGAGTCTAGCAAGTGTTTTACACCTTGATTAGGCTGCACCATCCATTTTGGATGGGGGATTCTTCATGCGCAGACGTTCTTTGCTGGTCGCCGCAGCCTCGACAGGCGCATTGAGTGTTCTGCCCAAAGGCGCGCAAGCAACCGCCAAGCCCGCCCAATCTTTCCCCGTGCTTGAAAGTCTCGCGATTTCCGTCACGCCCGACGAGAATCGCCAATATAGTTTTACCGACAAGGCCTCGGCCTATTTTTATGGCCGCACCCATCAGGATCAGGCGGACGATTGGTTCTTTGGCTGGAATGTCGCCACCAAGCGGATTTTTCAGGACTATCGCCTGACCTTGGATGGCAAACCGCTCTTGCGGGCTGGCGCGAAAGTACAGGTCAGCCCGCATGCGATCACGCGTGATTATGGGGCGGTGAAAGAAACGCTTCGGCTATTTGATAGCATGACCGCCCTAATGGTGGAGGTTGAGGCCAATCAAGATGGCCCAATCGGTTTTGAGTTTGTCAGTGACTTGTTGCTCCATCGCGAAGCGACTGCAGAAGGGCTTTGGTTTCGTCCACTAGAGGCCGCCCATCTTTGGCTGCATCTAGCCCCTGTTACGCCATCGAGCACGCTTGGTGTCGGAGAATCCGGCTTGACGATCAAACGCGACGGGCAAGGCTTTTTCATCCTGCTGGGCGCTTCCAAAGCCGAGGTTCGCCGCCAGTTGAGCCAGCTGCGCAGAACCTATCAAAGCCTGACCACAGCCCGCATGGCGCGGATGGAGGCTTTGGTCTCAGGCTCTAGAGCCCTTGACGCGGGCGACCCAGACCGCACCAAGGCGCTACTCTGGATGCGCCTGACGGCAGATCAATTGGTGATGAAACAGATGGGCACAGGCATTTATGCCGGCCTGCCTTGGTTCAACGATTATTGGGGCCGCGATACCTTTATCTCGATCACCGGAACCTTGTTTGTAACAGGCCAATATGACGTGGCCGCCGACGTATTCCGCAGCTTTGCCGCCCTGCAAGACATGGACCCCAAGTCCAAAACCTATGGCCGCATTCCCAATCGGGCCCGACCCGATGGCGTGCAATACAACACCGCCGACGGCACACCGCGGTTTATTATAACGCTGGCGGATTTGGTTCAGCGGTCGGGAAACCAAGCTTTGGCGAAAGAGATGTGGCCGGCGGTGAAACGTGCGGTTGAGGGTGTGCTAGCCAATAATGTGGATGAGCATGGCCTGATCACGCATGATGATGCCGATACGTGGATGGACGCCAAGGAAAAAGGTGTGCGGGCTTTCTCGCCACGTGGTAACCGGGCGATTGACATTCAGGCGCTTTGGATTGGGGCTTTTGCTTCTGCTCACCAAATAGCGCTTCTTGCACAAGCAATAAAAATTACTCCCACATCGTCACCACGCGATATGTCAAGTTCTGATGCGATGCAAATAACTGGAGTGGACGCTGAGATTGCAAATGCTTGCGCGGCCGCGGGCAGCAAACTGAATGATGCTTTACCAGCGCACTTTAATGACCCCACTTCTGGACGACTGGTTGATCACCTTCGTCAAGATGGGTCAAAAGATACAAGACTGAGACCCAATGCGATGTTTGCTCTTTGGAGCATGAATCCAAAGACCGGCCCGTTAGCAGGCAAGCCGCGTGCATTAGCTCGACAAAAGATGGCATGGGCTAGACAAATTTGGGAGGGTTTAGTTTACCCGTGGGGTGTCGCAACCCTGAGTCAAGATGACCCGGATTTTCATCCGTACCATGAGCATTGGCATTATTATCATAAGGACGCAGCCTATCACAATGGAACCGTTTGGCCTTGGCTAAACGGGGCCGCTATCGATATGCTTCTTGGTTTCGATGTCATCGACCCGCCTTGGCGATTGTTTGAGAACATGAATCGGCAGGCGCTTAACGAAGGTGCAGTTGGCAGTTTGGCTGAATGCGCAGATGCGTTGCCCATCGAAGGCGCTAATTGGTCACGAAGGACAGGCACTTTCTTACAAGCATGGTCAAACGCTGAACACTTACGCGCTTGGCATGAGGGATTTTTAGGACTCAGGACCGACAAGCTTCTGAACCAAATCGTTGTCTGTTCAAAGTTGCCTCAGTCAGTTCGTAACGTTTCAATGAGTGTGCCGTTTGGCAGAGGTAAATTAGTTGGCAAATGGCATGATGGTTCTGCGACAAATTGGTCCTTTTGCTTGGTCGGTGCAGACGCTGATTTTTATTTTAGCCTGCCTGGCTTCACGCTGGACGTTCTTTCATGGAACCTCAAATCAGGCCAGCGGGTCGACCTAGAATCGGGAGAGCGTGCCATTGTCCTGACGGCTTTCGATGCAGAGGGTAATCAGCTTGGCGAAAAAGTCGCTTATAGCGATGCGGAATTAGATCGTAATCGTCACCCGGCGATAAAGGAGCAATCCGTGGCGGTTTCACGACAAGTAGCCCGCGACGAAATCTTCGCCGACCTCGGCTTCTGCGAACCCCGCCTGCAACCCAATCTGAAAAGCCTATCTGTCTATCACGACCCACCGCTTGAGTATTAGCCAATCAAGCGGCTTTGAATATCCGCGTCAGGTTCGCCATTTTCGTCATGTTCCATGAACAAGGCTTCCGTCATGCCGGTGACGAGGGTGGCGGGCGTGACCGGTTTGGCGATGTGAACGTCGCAACCCGCAGCAAGGGCCGCTTGCACATGTTCGCTCATGGCATTTGCGCTCAACATGGCGATGGGGGTGCGGGGTAGGTTGTTCTGCTTTTCCCACGCCCGGATCGCTTGGGTGGCGGCGAGGCCATCCATTTCCGGCATCATCATATCCATCAAGATCAGATCAAAGCTATCGATCTTATAAAATGCCAAAGCCTCGCGTCCATTGCCGGCGATCACGGGTGTCATGCCCATGGGCTCCAGCATGAAGGTGATCACCTTTTGATTGATCGGATTGTCTTCAGCCACCAGCACCCGCAAGCCCGTTGGCCCGACGGATCCGTCGTTCAAGGCTAAGGCTTCGTCAAAGTTCGCACCGGCAGGTAGGCGCACATTGGTTTTCAGGGCTTCAGCAAACTTAACTTGGATACGTACTTCAAATCGGCTGCCTGCACCCAATTGCGAGGTCGCCGAAATGCTGCCGTCCATCAGTTCACACAAGCTCTTGCAAATCGACAGGCCAAGGCCCGTGCCGCCAAAGCGACGGCTGATGCTATTATCGGCTTGTTCAAAGCGGTTGAACAAATGCTGGCTGGCCTTTGGATCAAAGCCAATGCCGGTGTCCGAAACCTGAATGCGCAGCTCTACGCTCTCGCCATCAATCTCGAGAGCATCCACCTGCACATCAACGCGACCCTTTTCGGTGAATTTGATGGCGTTTGAGGTGAGGTTCGAGATGATCTGGCGGATACGGACAGCATCGCCCAGATAGCGGCCTTCGGCCTCTGGGTGGATATCCAGATTGAACACCACACCCTTTTCCTCGGCACGCGTCCGGAACGTGTGGGCAGCAGTCTCAATTGTTTCGCGCAGGTCAAATGGTGCGATCGAGAGTTCGAGTTTGTCGGCTTCGATCTTGGCGCTATCGAGCACATCGGAAACCAAGCGCTCGAGAGTTTCCCCAGATGTGCGAACCAGATTGACCATTTCTTGCTGGGAAGGCGTCAGCTTGGTATTGTTCAAGACTTCTGCGAGGCCGACAATACCATTCAGCGGCGTGCGAATTTCGTGGCTCATCGTCGCCAAAAATTGCGACTTCGCATCACTGGCGAGGCTGACTTGCTCCAAAGTCTTGGCAAGCTTGGTCTCGCGCTGCCAGCTTTGATAGGCCGCGCTCAA
>CALRLV020000215.1:0-5291 GCA_943368895.1 Ferrovibrio terrae | reverse complement strand
CCCGGCGCTACCGCGAGGGCTACCAGCCTGTCAGCATTGCGAACATTCGCGGTGGGAGCGAAGATGGCTGGTCCAGTCGCGGCAAACTGATGTTTGATTTAGGCGAAGCGACACTTCGCTTGTCGGCCGACTATTCAGATATTGATGGCCCGCCGCTTGTCCTTGTTCCAAATCAATTGGGCGGACCGGCCAACAGTCCGGGTCCCGTGACTCCGGGCTTCGTGACCCCGCCAGAGCCGGCCGACCCATATCGGCTTTCATCGGATGCACTGGGACAGGGCATCAATAAGAAAACCTATGGCGGTTCCGCTCAACTCAATATTCCCTTCGGTGCGTTTGAATTGACGTCGATTACGGCTGCCCGCAAGCTAAAAATCGAGGAAGTCGACGATCTTGATGGTACGACACTTCCGTTCCAAGTTTATCTGGCTAACGAAGATGGCAGCCAATTTTCCCAAGAAGTTCGGCTGAATTACGAGACAGAAAAGCTCAAGGTGCTCATCGGGGCATTCTATTCCTCTGAGGACGTAAACCGGACTGAGACCATCAATTTTGGCCCAGCTTCACTTCTGTCCTTCTTAGTAAGTCCAGCTCCATTGCGGTGGGATTTTGGCTTAAATCTCGAGTCCAAATCATCGGCTTTGTTTGGGCAGATCCAGTGGGAGCCTAATGAAAAGCTGTCACTGACTTTGGGTGGCCGATACAGCGAGGACCAAAAAGACGTTGTCTTTGATACGCGCACGACGGTGCCAGGGTTTGTCATCTCGAATTTCAAAACCCCCATCTCGCGCAAGTGGGACTCATTCGATCCATCGGCTTCGCTCAGCTACAAGTTCAGCGACGACGTAATGGGCTATGTCTCCTATACTTCGGGCTTTAAATCCGGCGCTTTCCAATTCATCGCGATCGCGCCTGCCACAGCCCAGCAAGTTGCCAATCCGGAATCGGTTGACTCTTATGAGGCCGGGATGCGCACCACCTTATTTGATCGTCGCCTGCGGCTAAATGCGTCCATCTTCACCATGGACTATCGTGACCTGCAGCAATTGCGACTGGTTCCGATCGGTGGCGGTGTCAATCAAGTCCTGATCGCCAATGCTGCAAGCAGCCGCATCCCAGGCCTTGAACTAGAAGGTCGCGCGATTTTCGACAGCAAGTGGTCGCTCGACTTTAGCTATGGCTATCTCGATGCCAAGTACAAAAACTATGTGTTCAACTCGACCTTGGACTTCAGCGGCAACCGTTTGCAACGCGCGCCCAAGAACACCTTGTCGCTTGGCCTCAATTTCGAGACCAAAACCAGCCTCGGTGAACTCACCAGTCGTTTAGGTTATTCCTATCGCAGCAAAATCTTCTTTGAGGCGGACAATAACACGGTTGACCCGGAGTCGAGTGAGGACAGCCTCGGATTGCTGGACGCTTCCGTAAACCTAAAGAACAAGAACTGGACTGTGGGTCTCTGGGCGCGCAATCTGTCTGACGAGCGCTATCGGCGTCAGGTTCTTAACAGCACCGGGACAGCGCAACGCGGGATTTGGGCCGAACCGCGAACGTTTGGTCTGCGGGTCTCCTCGGACTTCTAAGGGTCTATGATATGAAGCTGGCGACTTACCTGACTAAAGACAATCCTAAAGCTCGGGTAGGCGTGGTCATACAAAATGATCGTGCCATGCTCGACTTGGCAGGAGCCTTATCCGCCCACGGACTGGATGCGAGCTTGGCTGCGTCCATGCAGGACTTGATTGAGGGCGGCGCAGAGCGATTGGCCCTCATCCGCTCTGCTGTTGAAGCCTTCAAAGGGGATGTCCTGCCGATTGACAAGGTTCAGCTGCTTTCACCTTTGCCGCGCCCGGTCCAAATCAGGGATTGTATGTGCTTCGAGGAGCATCTCGTGGGCTCTTCCCAAGCCGCCATGCGCTTGCAGGGTCTAAGCGAACCGTCTGAGCGGTCACGCAAAATGTATGACGCCTTCAAGTTGCGACCGATCTATTACAAAGCAAACCGCTATGCCGTAGTTGGTCATGACACAGATGTGCACTGGCCTGCCTATTCCAAGCTTATGGATTATGAACTCGAAATGGGCTGTATCCTCGGCAAAACAGGGCGCGATATAAGACGCGAGGATGCCCGCGCGCATATTTTCGGATTTACGATCTTCAACGATTTCAGCGCACGCGACACGCAAGGTATGGAGATGGAAAGCGGCCTTGGCCCATCCAAATCCAAGGACTTTGATTCCGCCAATGTGCTTGGGCCTTGGATCGTCACAATCGATGAATTTTATCCAGACGATGCGTCCATGACAGTTCGGGTTAACGGGGAAGTCCGCTCAACCGGGCGCAGCAGCACGATGACCGTCAAATTCGAGGACCTCATCGCTTTCATCAGCACGTCAGAGACCCTTCATGCTGGGGAAATTTTAGGATCCGGTACCGTTGGCGGTGGCTGTGGTCTGGAAGCAGGAAAACTGCTTGAAAATGGCGACGTCATCGAACTCGAGGTTGAGGGGATTGGCGTGCTTCGAAACAGAGTGTTTGCAGCAAATAGAGAGGATCAAGAATGAGCGACGACATCACTGCCCGTCTAGACGCGCTGGAGCGCGAATTGACAATCTTGCGTGACAAGGAAGCGATACGCGACGTGATCCATCGCTATTGCCGTGGCGCGGATCGCTGCGACCAGCAGGCATTCAAGGATTGCTATTGGGAAGACGGCTATGACGATCACGGTTTCTTTGGTGGCAATGGCCAAGCATTTGC
Source organism: Ferrovibrio terrae (assembly GCA_943368895.1). Classification (GTDB taxonomy): domain Bacteria; phylum Pseudomonadota; class Alphaproteobacteria; order Caulobacterales; family Aquidulcibacteraceae; genus Aquidulcibacter. The sequence continues at coordinate 2,532 of CALRLV020000215.1, read as the reverse complement.
CGACTATGTGATCCCTATCCTTCAGCAGGTGAACTCCAGTATTCATGCGATCACCAACACCATCATCGACCTGAAGGGTGATCGCGCTTTCTGTGAGAGCCAGTGGTCGGTGGTTCATCGGCTTCAAAAGCCAGATGGTGACCTCCTCGATTTTTGGCACCAAGGGCGCTACCTCGATATCTTTGAGAAGCGTGCCGGCGAATGGCGCATCTTGTGCCGGACGATCGTCAATGACATGGACCGACTTCTCCGCACGAAGGATTTGGGTGCCGTTATGGGTGAAGGCGTGCCTAGCAGCGACAATAATCGACCCCACCGAGGCGGCCGCAAGCCAAATGATCCGGTCTTTGCAGGCTTTGATATGCAGAAACTCGTGCATGACCGCACCGCAATTGAGGACCTCTGGTCGCCCTTCTATGCGCTAGACCAATATTTGTAGGTCATGGGTGCGAAGCCAATCTTCGTCGCGGGCGTCGGAATGACGACTTTCGGGATTGACTTGGCGTGTTCGGTCAAAGACCTGACGCGCCAAGCGGTTGCCGAAGCCTTGGTGGATGCACATTGTGCTGCCTCTCAGATTGAGGCCGCGTGGTTTGCCAACACCAGTCAGGGCTCGTTAGAGGGCCAACATATGATCCGTGGGCAAGTTGCCCTTCGGCCATTAGGCTTTTCAGGAATCCCAATAAGCAATGTTGAAAATGCCTGCGCGAGCGCCTCAACGGCCCTGTTTGAAGCTGCGAATTACTTGAAATCTGGCGCGGCCGACATCGTTCTTGTGGTTGGTGCTGAAAAGCTCTCCCACCCTGATCGAGCGCGCTCACTGGCCATCTTCGATGCGGGTTGGGACGTGGGACTGGCTGAGCAGAACCGGGAAGTCTTGCTCGCGCTAGGCGGTATGGACGAACCGCTCCTGCCTACATCTGCACCCAGACGCAGCGTGTTCATGGACGTCTACGCAGCCTTTGCCCGCCAACACATGCGTCTTTATGGGTCTACACAAGAGCAGTTTGCCGCCGTCGCCGCAAAGAATCATACACACTCGGTCCATAACGAGCGTGCCCAGTATCGACGACCCTATTCCGTCGATGAAATACTGGCAGACCGCCCGATTGTCTGGCCACTAACTTTGCCCATGTGTGCCCCAGTCAGCGACGGCGCAGCGGCTGCCATCGTGTGTACGGAAGCAGGCCTAATCCGACTGGGAGCGTCGTCGCGCGCCATAGAGCTGCGCGCCTGTGTGCTGGGTACCTCGGTGGAGCGCGATCCCGATGATCTAGATCACCATATCGGCAGGGTTACCGCATTGAAGGCATTTGAGGCTGCAGGGCTTGGCTCGGAGGATATCCATGTGGCTGAGGTTCATGATGCCACGGCAGTGGGCGAAGTCATTCAAGTCGAAAACCTCGGCCTTGCACCCAGAGGCCTTGGGGGCGTGGCTGCCCTGCAAGGGCACACAGCACTTGGGGGTCGAACGCCCGTCAACCCCTCGGGGGGTCTTGAGAGCAAAGGTCACCCAATCGGCGCAACCGGGCTCGCCCAGATCTTTGAGCTTGTCACCCAATTACGCGGCGAGGCAGGGCTTCGACAGGTTGAAGGTGCAAAAGTCGCGGTGGCAGAAAATGGCGGGGGGCTTTGGGGCGTCGAAGAAGCTGTGTGTGTTGTGTCGGTTCTATCACGGTAACCGAGTATCATAGTACCTTCCCCAATTTTCGCCGCGAAAGCAGTGTTTCATAAAAACAGAGAGATTATGCCGTGAGCGATCTCTAGAGCATTTCCCACATCGCATCGGCGTATGTCCGCCTTCGAGCAACGGTCAACCCGCCCGAATTGGCAACAACTGACGCAAAGCGGACAATACATTTGACAATCAATCTTTGCGAATTTTGGGCGGATTGAGACTTTAAGATGCCCTGGTTTTGCTCCGGAAAATTTGCTGGACCTGCTCATAGAAATCCACGCCCCAGACCCTCGCCGACCGTGCGTCGGAGAGAGTGGCCGGCGCGACCAATTCTGGGAGGTACCTACAGGAGAGGCCGCATCCGTTCTAATGCGCAGTCCCAGGCGGCTTCGGGACGGAAGATCCCCGGCGCGTCCGGCCAACGGTGGCGCTCGGTCCAGCAGCCTGCTAGTCTCCGATCTTCCAGAATGCTTGTCCGATCAGGGCTACATCGCCGGATGGCCCGTCCGCACGCAATGCAAACTTCGCCCAGTGGCTGACAGCAGATCGAACCGGATGCAGCACGAACGAGAACTGCTTCGGCTTAAGGCCCCCTCAAGGCGCGAGCGCATTTAGATCTTCGGGTTAAATCGCCATGGCTCTGCCATTTATGCTCCGCGGGTCTTTCTCTATCGCCGATCTGAAACTTTGTTACGACCGCCTGTTTCAGCCGCCTTACTCCATCAATCAGTTCATAGGCGTTCACAAGTCGATAGAACCTTGATTCCGAGATGAAGTAGCTATTCTCATCGTGCGCCCCTTAAGCACCTGTCGCCCAATTTTAGGGATGCGCACGGGGAGGGATTGGGTCTAAT
>CALRLV020000214.1:0-5305 GCA_943368895.1 Ferrovibrio terrae | reverse complement strand
TGCCTTGGCGACTGCAAGATGGGGCCATGACACCATGGCTACCCGGAACGCCGCCACCCAATTCCGCAAGCGCGGCCGATCAGGCAATTAGTGAAGCAGAGGCAGAACGCTTGGCCGCCATTGCAAAGGCAAAGGGCGACCCTGTTGTTACTGGGGCTGCCACGGCAGCTTCCGCAGGACAAATTCCACCTGTGTCCGGTTCCGCCCGCATTATGGCTCCCTCGTTCGGGACGGCCACAAATGAAAGCGGCGTACAAGTTTATCGTGGGCAAGGCGGAGCCGCCTTGACCCAAGCCCCTGCTGCTGGCGTCCACCAACAAGGGCCAGGTGGACTTCTGCCAATCATCGGTCCCGGCAACCGCACGGTCTATGACGCTTACCGTAAGCCCTTTTCTGAAACTGGGCGGCCAAAGGTCGCTTTAGTGGTCGGCGGACTGGGCCTAAACGCGCGGATCACCCAGCGCGCTATTGATGAATTGCCTGCCGAAGTGACTTTGTCCTTTGTGCCTTATGCGGAAAATCTCCAAGGTTGGATCAATAAAGCACGTGCCAATGGGCATGAAGTTCTTATCGAAATTCCGATGGAGCCGTTTGATTATCCAGAAAATGATCCAGGTCCACACACACTTTTGACGACGGCCTCAGCCGAGGAGAACCAACGTCGACTTGAGTTTTTATTGTCGCGGGCCAGCGGCTATTTCGGCGTGACCAATTATCTGGGCGGCAAATTCGCGACCTCAAATGAGTCTAGCGGTGCGATTATGCGCCAATTGCGCTCTCGCGGCGTGGCTTTCATTGCCGACGGGTCGGCCTCGCAACTCGATGCTGCGGCCAGTTCTGCAGGGCTTCGAAATGCGCAAGCGGATCGCTTAATCGATCAAAGACCATCGGGTGACGATATTGCTGCCCAACTGGGTGCCCTCGAAGCAATGGCAACCCAGCGCGGTGCGGCACTCGGCTTTGGGGTTGCTTATAGTGTCACAATTGACCAAATTGCGCGGTGGGCGAAAGATGCAGCCCGACGGGGGCTTATCCTAGCCCCAGCATCCGCGGTTACATCATGAGCAAAGATACGATCCCCGCCCCGCCGGAAGGCTATCGACCGAATGTAGGCATCTTGTTGTTCGACATGCGCGGATTGGTCTGGGTCGGCAAGCGTCGGGGCTTTAATGGCCAGCATGCTTGGCAAGCACCGCAAGGCGGCATTGATCGCGATGAGGATGTCGAAACCGCTGCCTTGCGAGAGCTCGGCGAAGAGACGGGTATTGGGCCAAGCTTGGTTTCCATCATCGGCCACACGACAGACTGGCTTACCTATGACTTTCCGCCGGAGATGCAACGCGGAAAATTTCGTCGGAACAAAGGCCAAGCGCAAATCTGGTATGCCCTGCGCTTCTTAGGCTCTGACCGCGATGTGAAGCTTAATGCCCACAAGCAGGTTGAGTTTGATGCGTGGCGGTGGGAGCGTTTGGAAGCCCTACCCGAACTGGTGGTGCCGTTTAAGCGCGAGGTCTACACGCGTATTGTTCAAGACTTTGGCCACCTTGCTGCTGCCTAGCTTCTTGTGGCATGACCGTCTAATCGCAAGAGACGGGGAGTTAAGGTGGAAAAGCCAATTCTGATGATACATGGGGTTGGATGTGGCGGTGACGCTTGGTCCGTAATGGCTCCGCTCATGCAAGCCAAAGGCTGGACGCCCTATACGCCCACGCTTTACCCCCAGTTTCGCGTCAAAGAAAGTCCAACTGGCCAACTCTCAACCCTTGGCCTGCACGACTATGTTGAAGCAGCCAAAGCCGAAGCCTTGGCTATCGAACGCTCCACCGGGGAAGAACCCGTACTGATGGGCCACTCGATGGGCGGCTTAATTGTCCAGAAATTGGCAGAACAAGGCGTTGGCAAGGCCGCTATTCTTGTAACACCGGCCCAACCAGTCGACTGCCAAGTCCAAGATTTGCGCGTCCTATTCACCTTTGCCAATGTCGTTCTCAAGGGTGATCCAAAACTATCTTATAAAGTATGGAAAACGGGCTTTCGGTGGGGCGTCCTCAATCAGGTTGCGCCAGAACGGCATGATGAGATTTATGCCTCCGCCCTTTATGACTCAGGGCTCGTGTATCAGCACCTCGGCAAGCCCGAGACCGACCCGCACCGAGTGGCCGTTATCAATGAACGTTCGATTGAGTGCCCGATCCTTACTATCGGTGCCGTGCAAGATCGCGCAACAGTTATTCAAGCGGTCCGCAAAGTAGCACAGAAATATGCGCGAATTGGCGGGGATTACCGCGAATATGATGGGGCGGCCCATTGGATCATTGACGAGCCAAAGACCGCTGCTGTTACCGCAGACATATGTGAATGGCTGGAATCAAAGGGCCTCTAGCCCCTTCCTAAAGGAATTCAGGTCGCTGAAACAAAGTTACTGCACGATGTGCAGAAAAAAGTGCAATCGCGCGATTTCCGTAACCACGTGTTCACCTTGTTCACGGCAAACTGTAGGAACACGTAACCTTGTCCCGGATCCTGCCCACTTATGGCCTACCAAGACGCCGCACTGATTGCTGAACCAGAACTCGATTTGGATCTGATCCGCGATTTCCTGATGCAAAATCCAAACTTCGTGCGGGAAGACACTGAGCTTCTGAACCGCATTGCGGCAGAGCCGAACACCGGGAATGTGATTGCGATTGCGGACCTTGCGCGCGAACGCATGCTGCGCGAGACCCGCGCCGCTCGCTCACGTTTTGCATCGATCGTGGAAACAGCGCGCGCTAATTACGAAGCCCAAATTCGTGTGCAGGAAGCCATTCTGGCGGTTCTGGACAGCCAAGACCCTGAAGATTTGAACGAGCGCCTGTCTGGCCATGTGGCATTTGCCCTAGCTGCCGACGTCTGCGTTTTGGCCGTTTCTGAATCCAACGCCGCTAGCCAAGCCCTCGACAAAGCAGGTTCGGCCATTGAACGCCTCGTGCCGACCCATCAGCCAACTATGTTGGGCCCAATCGAACGTCCACGCGCGTGGCTCTATGGGGATCGCAGCGAGCTCGTGCACTCAGAAGCCTTGGCCCGACTCGAGTTTGGACCAACTCGCCGATTGGGTATTTTGGCTATTGCCAGCCGCGACGTCGATGCCTTCAGGGCAGACCACGGCGGTGAGCTGGTGACTTTCTTCGCGCGCGTTTTAGAACGTGTTCTCACACGCTTTGCGGCTGACGGCTTGCTGTGAACGACCAGGTCCGTCAATCGGACTTACCGAACGACGCAGGCGACGGCTTAGCCCAAGCGCGTCTGGATTGGATGCATTGGCTGAAGCACGAGCGCCGACTCGCGGGCCACACCTTGGAAGCTTATCAACGCGATATCGATAGCTTCCTCGGCTTTCTGGTACAGCATCGCGGTGAAGTACTAACCTTAGCGAGCTTGCCACACCTAACCGCGTCGGACTTACGTGCTTATTTGTCGCGGCGGCGTCAGGCAAATACGCCGTTTGGCGATCGCTCTATAGCCCGCGCGCTTGCCGGTATCCGATCCTTCTTTTCCTTTTTAGATCGGCGAAAGGGCCTCTCCAACACAAGCTTAAGCTTTGTGCGAGGCCCGAAGATCAAGCCGGCGCCACCGCGCCCGGTCAGCAGCGAGGTTGCGTTTGAGCTGATTGATCTGGCCGAAGACGTTGACGAGCCTTGGATTGGTGCCCGTGACACGGCTGTCCTGACGCTACTTTATGGCTGCGGACTGCGCATTTCAGAGGCTCTCGGTCTGACAGGGGCTGATTTCCCATTGCCGTCGACTTTGCGCATTCTCGGCAAGGGTCAAAAGACGCGGCTTGTTCCAACCCTTCCAGTTGCGCGCGAAGCAATCGCTGCTTATGCCAAACTCTGCCCGTATCCAATTGCAGGCGATGGGCCATTATTCCTAGGCGCACGCGGCGGACCGCTCCGCGCCAGATTGGTCCAAGCCAGCATGGCAAGATTGCGGGGACAATTAGGCCTACCAGATTCCGCGACCCCTCATGCCTTGAGGCATGCTTTCGCGACTCATTTGTTGCAATCAGGCGGCGACCTGCGATCCATCCAGGAATTGCTAGGCCATGCATCCTTATCGACAACGCAGCGCTATATGGAAATCGACCCTGCTCACATGATTGCGGTATTTTCAAAAGCACACCCGCGCGCTTAAAAGAGTACTCGAGCTTTGAGTAAAGTGGCTTAGGACGCGCTTTAAAGCATCCTTACACAGATGTTCGCCCAAATTTTGGACATCCTAGTTTGCCCCGTTTGCAGGCAGGGAGCGGACTGACTGCTTAAAAATTGTGCTAATCCTTGCGATATTGCGGAAGCGACAGGCGGACACTTGCCCAAAAGTGCCCAATTTCTAACGCTGCGACTTGGATGGAGACTGGGCTAATTGTGAGCTCAAGATCGCAAACCTTGTGGGGAGCACGACGAACGTGACACGTATCGCAACACGCACACGACCGGAGCTTGGCTTCGAAGCGCTGGTACGCGCTGGGCTAGCAGCCCTAGCAGCATTGATTTTCATCATGGCATGTGGCTTGGTTTCGCCTGCACATGCTCAGGACGCCGCCAATGCGGTAGCCGCCGCCGCGGCACCAGCAGCCGAAGCAGCCCCAGCGGCCGCCAAGCTGGTGGCAACTTTGCCAGAAAAAGTCGTCGACAAAGCAGATATCACCTGGATGATGCTGTCGACCCTTCTGGTTCTCTTGATGATCGTTCCAGGCCTTGCCCTGTTTTATGGCGGTTTAGTGCGTGCCAAGAACATGTTGTCCATGTTGATGCAGGTCTCCACAGTGATGGTGATCGGGATGGTCGCTTGGATGCTGTGGGGCTACAGCTTGGCATTCACGTCAGGCGGCGAGATCGACAGTTTTGTGGGTGGTTTTGATCGCTTGTTCTTGAATGGCGCTGGCTTGGACGCAGATGGCAATCCCGTTCTTGTCGCAACCTTCTCTACCGGTGTTTACATCCCAGAACTGGTGTTTGTTGTCTTCCAAATGACCTTCGCAGCCATCACGGCGGCTCTGGTACTCGGTGGCGTGGCTGAACGGATGAAGTTTGCAGCCGTGGTTGTCTTTGCAGTTCTATGGCCTCTGTTGTCCTACTACCCAATGGCGCACATGGTTTGGTGGTGGCCTGGCCCTGACGGCTTGGCAGCTGCTTCGGCTCAAGGTGACGCATTCACCACAGGCCTGATCTGGAGCTTTGGTGCCTTGGACTTTGCTGGTGGTACAGTGGTGCACATCAATGCCGGGATCGCAGCATTGGTTGGCTGTATCATTCTGGGTGCG
>CALRLV020000213.1:0-5314 GCA_943368895.1 Ferrovibrio terrae | reverse complement strand
GGCGTGTTCGATGATGACATGATCGACGCTTATATCGAACTGAAGCGTGAAGAGTGTGAGCGTTTGAACATGCACCCACACCCTGTCGAGTTCGACATGTATTACAAAATGTAAGCTGTTCCTCAGCTTATGCGAAAAGCCCGGCTCTGCCGGGCTTTTTTGTTCTTGCGCGAAGCTTAATGCAATTCACGCAATTTTAAGTGATATTGGTTTGAGTACTGCTCATAGCATCTAAGATGAAAGGTGCTAACTGGACCGCCTTCTGAAGTGAAGATCAGCTTTGTTCGTACCAGCCGATCTTCGCTTCTTTTTTGCCCTCTCGCCATTTTCGGTTTTGTAACCAGTTTCTGCCATTCTACTCGCGGTAGCCTTATGGCTTTCGGGAGGGATTAGAATGAAAAACCGCATTCTATTGGCCTGTGCCGCCTTGGTCTTGGCAGGTTGTGCTTCTTCTGCGCCGCCTTCCAATATTGCCGACGCCTGCGCCATCCTCGATGAAAAGAGCCGCTGGGAGGATCATGTGTTTGATGCCGCCCGCGATTGGCAGGTTTCGCCCGGGGTTATCCTTGCCTTCATCCGCCAAGAAAGTAGTTTCCGCCGAGACGCCCGCCCGAAAGACCGCAATGGTCGGTTGCTGTCGAGCGCTTATGGCTATTCACAAGCCTTAGACGGTACTTGGGCAGATTATGAGAAGGCGCGCGGCGGGGCCAAGCGCAAGAATTTCGGCGATTCAGCTGACTTCATTGGCTGGTATATTGACCAAATCTCCAAGCGCACGGGCCTTTCCAAGTCAGATGCCCGCAATCTCTATCTGGCCTATCACGAAGGCCCTGCGGGCTTTCAGCGCCGTACCTATTCAAACAAGCCGTGGCTGGGCGAAGTGGCAAGCCGTGTCTCAAGCCAAGCAGCCATTTATGACGGCCAGCTTCGGCGCTGCGAAGCCCGCCAGATGCGTAAACTAGCGAGCAATTAGGCGGGCTCAGAGTTCAAGCACCCCAGAAGTTTTTTTGCGTGGTTGCCCTAGGGCGACCACCTTCCCTCCCCGATCAATCCAGACTAGGGTTTGGGTGAAAAGCTGCCACAGAACAGCAGAAGCTTTGGGAGATGACCATGTCTGACGGAATAAAAGTCCTTTATGAACGCGATGGTGATGTTGCCATCCTAACCCTCAACGACCCCGCCACGATGAATGCTTGCGGTCTTGATATGGCCCAAGACATGACGCGCGCTTTTGAGCGCGCTGCAGGAGAAGCCCGCGCGGTTGTTTTGACTGGGACGGGTAGAGGTTTCTGTTCGGGGGCCAATCTAGGCTCCACTGCCTCCAATATGAATGGTGCGCAAGATCCTGAGCAAATGGATGCCGGTGCAGCACTGGAGAGCATTTATAATCCGCTGGTGACCACGATCCGAGACTTACCGGTTCCCGTAGTGACGGCCGTTAATGGCGCAGCCGCGGGCATTGGCTGTTCGTTCGCGCTATTGGGCGACATTATATTGGCCTCTGAGAATGCCTATTTCTTGCAGGCTTTCCGCCGCATCGGCCTCGTCCCCGACGGGGGCTCAACTTATATGTTGGCGCGCGCTGTGGGTCGCGCACGCGCCATGGAAATGATGCTCTTGGGTGAGAAAATTCATGCTGCCCAAGCCCTCGATTGGGGCCTGATCAATCGCGTTACGTCGCAAGATACCCTATTGGATGAAGCCAAGGCCCTCGCCCACAGTCTCGCTAGCGGCCCAACCAAGACGCTGTCTATGATCCGGAAAGCGGCTTGGGCAAGCTTGGATAATGACTGGAACTCGCAATTGGCCCTCGAGCGGGATTTGCAACGCGATGCGGGCCGCACCAAAGACTTCCGCATTGGCGTGATGGCCTTCTTGTCGAAGCAAGTGGCGCAATTCACAGGCCGATAGACAAGCGCCCGCAGCGGGCCAAAACAATTAGGGACCGCGCGTGGACGTTCTTTGGATTACTTTGCCCATCTTTAGCTTGATTGGGCTTGGATGGGCCTTGGCAAAGGCAGGTCTGTTTGACGCCACCACCGCATCGGGCCTGTCGCGCTTTGTGTTTTGGCTGGCCTTTCCATCCCTGCTTCTGACCTCCATGGCCAAGGCACCGGCACCCACGCTTACCCAAGGCTCGGTGCTTGGCGTTTGGGTCGGCGTTTTACTGGCAGGTCATATTCTGGGACGAATGGGCGCGCTAGCCTTTAGCTTACCCCGCTCTAGCCAAGCTGGGATCGGCTTTGCATCTTCCAGTGGCAATACCGCTTTTTTGGGGACCGCCATTCTCGCTAGCCTGTTCGGGCAAGAAGTATTGGCCATGGCCGCGGCTTTTGTCGCGTTGGAAAACATCCTGATTGTCGGCCTAGGCGTGGCAGGACTTTATCTGGCAAAGCCCGCACCAGACCCAGCAGCAGCGCGGCGCGCCATGCTGGGCGGCCTCACCAATCCGGTTAGTATGGGCGCACTCATTGGCTTCCTGATTGCATTAACAGGCTTTGATATCCCACCAGCTCTGATGCGGCCCCTCGACATGCTGGGGGCTGCAGCCAGCCCTGCGGGCCTTGTCGCTCTTGGCATCGTGATGGCGACCAGCGTAACCCGGGCGCAAAGCCAGTCGGGCCGCGATATAGCCCTTGTTGTTGTCGTTAAATGTATCGCGCTTCCTTTGATGATGGCGGCCGGCATGGCACTGATCGGTGCACCGCGTGAGCTGGCCCTCGCCGCCACTATACTTGCAGCCTGCCCAAGTGCGGTGAATGTGTTTATCCAAGCCCAACAGGCAGAAGTCTGGGGCGAGACAGCCGCCCGCGCGGTCTTCCTCACAACCTGTGTGTCGATCATCACGCTAAGCATTGCGGCCAGTTTAGCGGTTTAAGCTGGTACGATCATCCAGTCCGGCGGGTCCAAAGTGACCTTTTGTTCCCCAGCTAACAACTCATGACCTTCTGTCAGAGCTTTTTGGGAGCGATCAAAGCGGATCAGGGCCAGGCCCAGACCTTGGCTGCCACTGCGCATCCGGCCGACTTCCCAGCCATCGGCCATAATCGGCGTTTCAAAGGCCGGGGCCGGACCATCATAGCGCACCCGACACAGCTTGGTCTTGACTGTCGTGCGCCGCTTCATACGGCTGGTCATTTCCTGGCCGACATAGCAGCCCTTGTGGAAATCCACCCCACCCATCTCATCCATCAAGCCTTCGAGGATAAAGTCCTTTTCGACCAGCAGGTCTTCGCTAAGGTCTGGGACACCTAGGCTCAAGCGTTCGTGCTCATAAGCCTGAAACGCTGCCGCATCATCCCCCAAAGCCAAGTCCGCGCGCAGGGCGATAAAGCGATTGGGCAGCTCTGCATGGCGGGGGTCTGGATAGGATATGACGCTTGACGGCAATAGGCTTGTTCGCCACGCCGCGCCCACCACAAAGGTCTCGCTTTTGTCCTCGATCGTCACCTTTGAGCGAAGGCGATACAGATTCAAGCGCTTAGCAAAGCTTGCGGGTTCAGATACATCGATCCAAAAAGTGCCCGCCTCGGGTGCGGTAATGAAGAGCTCATACAGAAACTTGCCTTGCGGTGTTAGCATAGAAGCATAGACGCAGGTCGCGGGCCCTGCCCCTTCGACATTGTGAGTCAAAAGCCCGTCTAACAAGGTGGCGGCATCTGGGCCGGAGACGCAGACCAAACCGCGCTTGGGGAAGGAAACAATTTCAGCCATGTCCTACACTTAGGACTGATTGTGCCTTTGTTCAAACCCTATCGCCAAATCATCAGTAAAGCGCACTAAGGCATCGACAATGCCGGGCTCAAGGCTCGCATGGCCCGCATCTCCAATGATTTCCAATTGGGCGTGCGGCACAACCTTCTTCAGCGCCCAAGCCGAGGAGAGCGGCGTCAAGACATCATAGCGGCCATGTGCAATCTGAATGGGGATGGATGTGAGCACAGAGGCATGGTCCAATAGCCAGCTGTCACTCTCGAAAAAGCCCTTATTGACGAAATAATGGTTCTCAATCCGGGCGAAGGCCTCAACAAATCGGTCTTCTTCAAAGCGTCCGGGTCTTGCGTCAGGACCTTTCATCGAGAGGCAATCTCCTTCCCAACGCGCCCACGCACGGGCGGCCAGAATACGGGTATCGCGGTCGTCGCTGAACAAACGCTTATGGAAAGCCCCGACAATATCGCCGCGCTCTTCCTCGGGGATCACGCTGACATAGCGGTCAAAGGCGTCTGGAAAGATATTGCTAGCCCCATATTGATAGAACCACGCAATCTCGGCTTGGCTGATCAGGAAAATGCCACGCAACGTCAGGCTCAAAACGCGGTCTGGATGCTTAATCGCATAAGCCAAGGCTAAGGTTGACCCCCATGATCCCCCAAAGACGGCCCAAGCCTCAATCCCTAAATGGACACGCAGCTTTTCAATATCCGCAACCAATTCCCACGTCGTATTCTCAATCGTCTCGGCGTGGGGGGTGGAATTGCCACAGCCGCGCTGGTCAAAGCCAATGATGTGCCATTTCTTGGGATGAAAGAAGCGCCGCATGTCTGGGCTCATGCCGCCGCCGGGGCCACCATGCAGACAGATAACGGGTATGCCGTTGGGGGTGCCTGCTTGCTCAAAATACATCGTATGCAGATCACTGACGGCCAACCGGCCAGTCTGAAAAGGCTCAATCTGGGGATAAAGCGCGCGGCGGATAGAGGCAGAATCGGGCATTTGGATCTTTCTTGTACGCGTACGGCTTAGAGCGGGTCGCACAGGCGTTCAAGGTGGGTAACAGTGCGCCGTTCAAGTGGTGCGCAGGCTGCCAAAGCGTTTGTGCATCCAGTTGGCAATGGCGGAATTGGTCTCTTCAGGCTTTTCTTGCTGGGTCCAATGACCACAGCCCTGGATCAGTACGCGGTCGAGGTCCGGCACATATTTTTCCATCCCATCAGCGGCTGAGGGCGGCAACACCACATCATTTTCCGCCATGATCATCAAGCTGGGCTGGACAACCAGATCCGGAATATCGGCACTATCAAGCCAATTGCGCGTGAAATTGCGATACCAATTGATGCCGCCGCGAAAGCCCGTGCGCGTGAAGGTATCGACATAAACCTGATGTTCAGCGTCATTCAGCAACGGATGGGTCGCTTTGCTCTTGTCAAAGCTATGCAAGGCCAGCTGAAAGGCATGATTGCGCTTGCCTTCCGGGCGGGCGTCAAACTCTAACGGTGTGACAGACGAACGGCGCATGTAGAAGCGGAAAGTCTTGTCCACGTCCTCCTCCAGAATGGCTTCCATCGCGCCGGGTTTTTGGAAGAAGATGATG
>CALRLV020000212.1:0-5335 GCA_943368895.1 Ferrovibrio terrae | reverse complement strand
TGCTCGGAGATTATCCTTTATCGCTCCGAACCGATTGCCGAACGGGTCAAAGCGCTCACGAATGGTAAGGGCTGTGAGATCGTCTATGATTCGGTTGGGGCAGATACTTTAGTGGCCTCGCTCGACAGTACGGCCCGACGCGGGTTGGTGGTGAGCTTTGGAAATGCATCTGGCCCGCCTGCAGCGGTCTCTCCGCTCGACCTCTCGCGTCGCGGCTCGCTTTTCCTGACCCGCCCGACCTTGTTTGACTATGTTGCGACAACGCCGGAACTCGATCAAGCGGCGAAAGACCTTTTCAGTCTTGTCGAAGCAGGGGTTATTCGGCCTGTCATTGGTGCACGATATAGGTTGGAGCATGCAGCTGACGCCCATCGCGCATTAGAAGGGCGGCAAACCACGGGCGCTACTATCTTGTTGCCCCGTGGCTAGACAGACATAAAGAGGCCGCCTTAATCGAAGGCGGCTTCCAATTCGTCCCTGGGCACATAGCCGACACTTTTTTCATTATAACGGGTGATCTCAGCCCAATTGCCGGTTGGCGTCTCAGTATAGCCCCAGACTTGAACCAGCGTCTTGGCGGGAATCTCATCGACCTTCAGGCCGGATGGATTAGGCTCGTCGCGCAGGGATATCGACTTCTGAACCGCTTTGGCCTTATAGGCACCGGTCAGAACGGGCCTGCGGTCCGTATCAATCTCCGCCAAGCGAATGAAACCCGTATCGGAGGGTGCCACCATTACCGTGGCCCAGCCATCCAGCTCTTTTGTCAAGAGAACATTGACCTCTGCACCGCGCTCCAGTTTCACCAACACCTTCCCGCCGGGCTCGGCCTGGCTCAGGACGACGGATGCTGCCCGCGCATAGCGAATGTCTGGTTTGGGCTTAACAAACCAGTAAACCAGACCACCCGTTGCGGCCAGCGCGATAAATATGGGAAAAATGCGTCCGAGCGGAGATGACTTCTTGGGCGCAGGCGACTCAGGTGACTCAAACATGGTTACTAACCTCACTTCAATAGGGGTTAGTATGATGTCACGCCAAAGTTGTGTCTAGCCCTGCCAGTGGCGCTGGAACAGATGCGTCCCAAACGCCATGGCAAAAGAACTAATCGGCCAGCAACTTAACCAAATCGATCGCCTTTTGGCGCTGTTTGGAAGACTTAATCGCTGCGAAAGCAATCACCAGATCCGTAGCATCTGGATTTTGAGCGATCAGGCTGAGGATAGAAGACTGTGGTCCTTCTGCGCGCTCAGACTTAGGCGTCAGGCCATATTGCGAGCAATCCACGCCTTCATAGAAATATTCGGGGCCAACGCCGAGAACGCAGGAAATCTGGAAGAGACGCGAGGCAGAAATTCGGTTAACGCCGCGCTCGTATTTCTGAAGCTGCTGGAACGAAATGCCCAAAGCTTGGGCAAGTTGGTCTTGTGTCATATCGACGGCATCACGTTGCCGACGAACCCGTTGGGCAACAAAGTGATCGAGGTCATCGGCCTTGCGGGGGTTTACATTCTCTTTTGCGGACACTTTACATACTCCATTACTACAGACTTAGGCACCAGATGTGGCATTACGACGTTTCGGCACCTGTGTTTCCGCAGGTACCCTCTCGGTAACTTTGCCTGCTCCGAGCGGCAGGTTGCTGCTTTGCGTCCCGATGAAGGGCGCAAATTCGTGCGGCGAAACAAATTCTCTGCGGTACCAAGGTTTCGTTTTTTGGTCGAAGACCGACTCCAACCACTTTAGGACAACTTTGATCCGAGGAATTCGTTCAATATCTCGATGATAAACTAGACTTAATTCCAATGGCTCAACAGCCTCGCCCACCATGACCAAATCTGGGTAAACCGACGCCAGCACGGTCGGCATTCCAGCGAGCCCGATCCCAGCCAAAACACCCTCAATCACGGCGGCGCTGGAATTGGTTTCGAGGCGCCTTCGCGCCAAATCCTGAAAAGCAGGAATCTTTCGCGGCATATTTCCGGTTAGTTTTTGCGCGGTATGGTGCAAGAAAGGATGCCGAAGTGCGTCTTCAAGGCTCTCGGGCATGCCATATAATTCAAAGAAGGACCGCGTCCCAAACAAGGCGTAGTGGAAATAGGCAACTGGTTTTGAGACATAGCCTGGGACGGGGTCGGCATTGAAAACCAGGGCAATTTCTGCGTCAGTTTCCATTGGATTATTCGGCCAAAGCCCACAATCCAACCGCACGTCCAATTTTGGGTTTTCCCGCAATAACTGCGTCAGCGCGGGCGTCAAAAGATAAGCACCAACACCGTCTGAGCAAGACAATGTCACCGCACCAACGGGAGACGTTGCTTCGGAATCAAAGACTTCCCGTTCCATCTCCTCAATCTGGCTCTCGATGGTACGCACCCGCGCTAAAGCCGTTTCGCCGGCCTTGGTCAGCACAACTCCTTGCGCAGTTCGCCGTACCAAACGGGTATTCAGCCGGGCTTCCAATTGATCGAGCGCGCGAGACACAGTTGAAGGATCGACCCGCAGGCTTCGGGCGGCCGCGTTTAGCCCGCCGCAGACTGCGACTGCATAGAAAACGTGGAGATCAGAGAGATCCGATCGGTGGCGGACGACTTCCTTCAAGTAGGGTCCCCTCAAGTAAGCGGCCACTCTATTGCAATTTTTCTGGCTCCCCAAGCGTTTTTTGCTGAGTAAGTCTAATTTTGCGACCAATTGGTAGCCAAAATCGAGGATCCCGCCCGACAGAGGCCCTTCACGAGGCAACAGGCTAGCCAAACAGATCGCTAGAAGGGCCGACACGTAAGACTTTATGCCGCAAAATTTCACTCGCACCAATCTTGAAGTCCGAAGTCCAATGCACGGCCGCACGACCCTAGAGCGCATTGCACGTGCAGCTGCCGACTTTGATGTCCATGCCCTCTCCGGTTCACGCCTGATTGAGGCGCGTTCACTGGCCGTCGGCTTGGTGGGTGAGCCGCTCGCCAGCCTCGAAACCATGGCTTGGGTTTATGATCGCACAAAGCTCGGTCTTCTCGGTGTGACCTATGCCGGGCTTAATGGCGAGCCTGACCCTGAGGATTCCAGTCCACTTTGCGGCCTCTTGGGCGTGGTGCCCCTCACGGTTGCAGGCAATCAGGCTGTTCTAAACGATGCCTTCAATGCAATCAGCCCCGATACAGCTCATATCTGTACTTATGAAGAGGAACCGGCCGGGATTTTCGGTTGGGGGATCGCCGTCTCGAGGCATGAGGCCGCCCGCCTTCTGGTGAACCTCGGCATGTTCATCTCAGAACATATCATCCCGACCGCAGATTGGTACATGCGAGCGGTCACCGATGATGGCGCGAGACTTCTGAAGGGGCGCATGAACTTGACTGTGGTGGAGGGTAGTAAAACTGGCACCCTAAGGATGCCCTCCCATCAGAAAGCGGAAGCTATATTCTTGCAAACCAGAGGTGCCGCATGATTCCGACAGCCAATATGCCAGAGCGGCTTGTGCCGAGTAATGGGCCTAAATGGGAAATACGGGTCGCCCATCGCCTCGATGAAATCATGCAGGTGATTTCTCTGCGGGCGATTGCCTATATGCATGAGCAATCATGCCCATATCACGAAGAGATAGACGGCAATGATTTTGCTGGCGCGACGCACCTGATTGCACGCTTGAACGGAGAGCCTGTTGGCTGTGTCCGGCTGCGCTGGTTCGCCCAATTCTTCAAAGTTGAACGGGTGGCCGTGCTTCCCCGCTATCGAAAATCTGGATTGGGTGCCGCCCTCTTAGATGCGTCGTTCGACCTCGGTGCCCAAAAGGGTTACGGCCATGCGCTTGGCCATGTTGAGCCGTCCATCGTAGGTCTCTGGCAGCGCGCGTGCGGTGTAAACCCGAGGCCTGAACGCGCGACTCTGGCCTTTTCTGACCATGAGTATGTGGAAGTCGAGAAATTCATTCCCGAACGCCCTGATGCGATTCACGTGAATTCCGACCCTATGATTTTGTTGCGGCCAGAAGGCGAATGGGACCGCCCCGGCGTTCTGGACCGCTCCAACGAAAGATTGATTCCAGTGCGAGCAGCAAGGCAAGCCTCATGATGTATTCCCACAGTTTTGCGTACCCGGGCCCAAAGAACCAAACACCTCCCCTGTTGATCTGCAATGATCTTGTTGTAGACGGCCATTTGTCGGAAGAGCCGGCATCCTGGCGCACCTGCATTCACAATAGCACTTTGATTCTGGCGGCTGCACGCAAGCAGGGTTGGCAGATCATTCATGTTTATCGCCAAGATCGGGCACCTAACCCGATTGCTAGTTTACGCCCCCAACCCGAGGAGCCGGTCTTTCAATGCCGGGGGCCCTCGGCCTTGTCCTCTTCGGCGCTTCGTGACTTCTTGGTCATGGGTGACCCGGAGGAAATTATACTGATTGGTCGCTCGTTGGTTCCTAGCTGCTTGGCTACCGCCGTCGCTGCCGCCGATCTTGGCGCGTCCGTCACTTTGGTTGCAGATGCCGTATCCCACCCACTGTCTGACGCGCAGGAATCATCGCGCTCAATTGCCCACGCGGCCATGCACCTCATCCCACAATTTGCCACCATGACCAGCACGGCGAAGCTGCTGCAGCTTCAATCTAGCCTAAGTCTATTTGTTTCTGGAACTTGATATGACTATTCTTTCTATCGCTTCTACGGTCAATGATAACCGCCGCACGGCCGCTGGCTCCGGCCAAGCCCCTTCAGATAGCAGCGCGCCGCAACTTCCGAGTGAGCCCGTTTTACGGGTTATGCGAACCGCGTTGCAATGCCTCGGTCCGTTGGGGCCCAGTGACGCCATGGTCTTGTCACGGATGCTTAAGCGCCTCTTTGAAATTGAGAGCGACGATGGTGTCGTCGTGGCCATCGATCATGCGAAGGAATTGGCCGAAGTGCTTCAATTGAAAAAGCGCGCTGCCCGCTAAAGCGGCGCGATTGTTCGCCGCTATGCTCGCGTCACGCGCCCAGCTCCCCGGGCGCGCGGATCCGGGGCAACAGTGGGTTGGCCGTTGTTCACCTGAATAGCGGCTATGTCGCCATTATAGTTCTGCGCCTCAATTCGATAGCCACGGCGCTCTAACTCTTGGCGCAATTGCGTGCTTGCTGGCGCATAGGGCTCTGTAAAGATGGTATTCTCCGGCACGAGTTGGTGGTGATAGCGGGGTGCATCCACCGCAGCCTTTAAGGGCATCTTATAATCCAGCGTATTGAGCAGGACTTGGAAAACCGTCGTAATGATGCGCGACCCGCCAGGCGAGCCCAACACTATGGCGGGCAGACCGTTCTTCATCAGGATGGTTGGGGTCATGGACGACAGTGGGCGCTTGTACG
>CALRLV020000211.1:0-5335 GCA_943368895.1 Ferrovibrio terrae | reverse complement strand
ATGGGCTTGTACATCACTTGGCCAGCTTGCAATCAAGGACAAAAAACGTGCCTTCTGGCCTGCAAATAGCGCCCGAGACACCTCATCATAATCCGGCGCATTGCCAGCCACAGCAGCCATAAACCGGTAAAGCGCATCTCGCCCTTCTGTAATGGCACCTGCACCTTCAGTCTCACGTCGAGCCGCTTCAACCAATTTTCGCAAGGTAACACTCGCGCCACCCGGCTGGCGGGCTAACCAGTCCCAATGGCGCGGTAGAAGCGTGACCTCTCGGGCAGCAACACCTAATTTAGGCCGACCTACCTTGCGTGCCGACGGAAGCGCTACCGGCTCTAGGCGCGCGACAACATCAGCAGCACTCCCCCGTAGATCCAGCTCAATCGGCTGGCTGGTCTCGCCATGAAGAACCAAGACGGAAAGGTTGGGGTCTGAGTCCACGTGTTGTTTGACGCTGGCCGCCACCTCACGCAGAGGCCCAAAGGCCAGCATAACTGGGCCGGAAAAGGCAATCGCCGGTAAATTTTCTGGATAGGTCATGCTTAGCTCCTCCGCCTTATTATTATCCGGACAAAATTAAACAGCGCTCACACCAGCGCACTGTCACGTGACTGAAAACAGGGATGACCTGACCCCCGCCTCGGACTACATCAGATCCGACGGAGGACACATGGCCTATAAAAGCATGCGCGAATTCATGGCGCGGTTGGAGAGCGAGCAAAAACTGGTGCGGGTGCGCGAACCGGTCTCGACTGTCTTAGAAATGACGGAGATTCAAACCCGTCTTCTTGCCACCGGCGGGCCTGCAACCTTGTATGAGCATGCCGTGATGGCAGATGGCTCAAAGTCCAACATGCCGGTCCTCACCAATTTATTTGGCACCGTCGAGCGCGTCGCTATGGGCGTGACCATGGACGGCAAGGACCGCCGCACCGCTCAAGACTTACGCGAAGTGGGTGAGTTGCTGGCATTCTTGCGCCAGCCAGAGCCGCCACGTGGGCTGAAGGAAGCTTTTGACCTCTTGCCCTTGGCCAAGACCGTTATGCAAATGCGGCCCAATACGATTTCGGGCGGGGTCTTTGCCAAGGCACCCTGCCAAGAGGTCGTGTGGGAAGGCGCGGATATCGATTTGTCGCGCCTGCCGATTCAGAGTTGCTGGCCCGGAGAGCCTGCCCCTTTGATCACTTGGCCCCTGATCGTAACTAAAGGGCCGAGCGATAAGCGGCAGGATAATTACAATCTTGGCATTTATCGCATGCAACAATTGAGCAAGGATCGTGCCATCATGCGCTGGTTGGCCCATCGCGGTGGTGCTCAACATTACAAGCGGTGGAAAGATACCAAGCCTGAGCCTCTGCCTGCCGCCGTCGTTATTGGGGCAGACCCCGGCACCATTCTCGCCGCTGTCACACCGGTTCCCGATACATTAAGCGAGTATCAGTTCGCCGGCCTGATGCGCGGCCGTAAGCTGGACCTTGTTCCATGCAAGACGATCCCGATTGAAGTGCCAGCGGAAGCGGAAATCATCATTGAAGGCCATGTGCTGCTGGATGAATTCGCCGATGAAGGCCCTTATGGCGACCATACCGGCTATTATAATTCGGTCGAAAAATTTCCGATCTTTCAAGTCTCTTGTATCACGATGCGCAAAGATCCGATCTATCTTTCGACCTTTACGGGCCGGCCGCCCGACGAACCATCGGTCTTGGGTGAGGCGTTAAATGAGGTCTTCATCCCGCTTCTGCAGCAGCAATTCCCTGAAATTACAGACTTTTGGTTACCGCCAGAGGGCTGTTCCTATCGGATTGCCGTCATCTCGATGAAAAAGGCCTATCCGGGCCATGCCAAAAGGGTGATGATGGGCGCTTGGTCTTTCTTGCGCCAGTTTATGTATACCAAATGGATCATTGTGGTGGATGACGACATTAATGCGCGCGACTGGAAAGATGTGATGTGGGCGGTCTCCACCCGTATGGACCCTGCGCGTGACATTACGCTTGTTGACCGCACGCCCATCGACTATCTCGATTTTGCGAGTCCCGAAAGCGGCCTCGGCTCAAAAATCGGGCTGGATGCGACAAATAAAATCCATCCCGAAACCCACCGCGAATGGGGCGAAGAAATCCGCATGGACAAAAAAGTCATTGATGCCGTGACCGAGAAATGGGGTCGATTAGGCTTACCCGGCGAAGGCAAGCCAATCTGGAAGTAGCGCTGGCTGGTGCGGTCAGGCGAGGATGTTGAGGCGCGGGCCATCTGGTCGGGTGTCAATTTGCGGGCTGGCATCGCGGCGCATGCTCAAATCCGCCAGCAGCCCACCGAACTGCACGGCCTCTGAAAGTGCCTTAGCCTGAGCGACCTCGCTAGTTGGCTGTGGGCCGTCCTTGGGATGGGCAGGGTCGATATTCTTCTTGGCATACGACACATCGGTGCAATCTCGGCAGCTATAGCCATTGACGATTTCCATGACGATCTTCCTCTCTGAGACTTTATTCAGATTCGGATACGTCACGACCAACCATTTGGTTACACAGGGAATTTATTCTTGATTTGCATCAAGATTTATGGTTTCCACTTCCTTAACGCCGCTTAACAGCCTCTAAAGCCAAAGCCCGCTTGGCCCGGTGAACTGCGGCATCTAATTCCTGCAGAAAGCGCGAGCGGTCTGAAGCCGCAAAGGCCCGCGGCCCAGAGGTTGCGACCCCCATGGCACGGAGATGTTCGCCGATTTCACGACCAGCCAGAGCTGAGCCAATGGAATCGCGCGTGAAGGGCTTACCTTGATTACCAATTGCTTGCGCCCCGGCTTTCAACGCCCGATCGGCCAAGGGGATGTCCTGCGTGATGACAATATCGCCGGTGCGGCATCGTTCGGCAATCCAATCATCGGCGGCATCTGGGCCTGCGTCAACGATGTGTCTTTCAATCAATGGATGGTTCGGAATTTGGATAAAACTATTGGCCACGACAAAAGTCTGCAAGCCATAACGTAAGGCAACTTTATAGATCTCATCTTTGACGGGGCAGGCGTCGGCATCCACAAATAGGCGAGTCATCCCGCTTTATGGCCGAAAGCGTTGGTCAGCACCAGTCTGACACCGGGAAAGGATTAATCGCGCCGCCCAGGCACTTCGATAAAGCCGGAATAATCGACCATGCGCTGCGGCATCAGTTCTTCAAACTGTTCCCGCATGACACGCGCTAATTTCAGACCGAGATACAGGGCCAAACTGCCCATGGCGACTAAGATAAGACTTGCAATGATAACTGGCATCTGTGTGCCTCCCCACCATTTTTTCTCAGGCTACCACTCGAGTGCTGAAATACGATAAAATTACTCTCAACGTTTATGATGCGCCTTTTCATTCATTCTTAAAGGCTGCTTCGATGACGATTTGATGTTATCTGCCTGATGAACAGCCAATTTTGGCTCATTGGAGGGGGCCATGATGACCGCATCTGGCGCAGTCGCACTTTATACAGGCCTGAATATACTGTTGATTTTGGCTCTAACTTGGCAGGTTATTGGCCATCGTCGCCGCGAAAAGATCACCTTAGGGGATGGCGGATTCCCGCCATTGATTCGTGCTATCCGCGCCCACGCCAATGCAACAGAAGTTGCCCCGATCGCCTTGATCGGCCTGATAGCGATGGCCATGGCCAATGCGCCCCATTGGGCCATTCACATAGGTGGCGTGAGTCTCACTCTTGGTCGCGCCTTGCATGCCTATGGATTAAGTCGCGTGGAAGGCGCTTCCTTTGGACGCTTCTTTGGTATGATCTTGTCTTTATTTGCCTTCATTTGGATCGGTGTAGTTTGCATTTGGGTCGCCTTCTAGGACAGGCGCCTAGCCAAACGATAAAGGGCCGCTGCTCGAAAGCAGCGACCCTTCAGCCCCCTAAGAGCGCTATAAAGCGCGCTTAATCTTCATTCTCCACACAACTTTGATCTTTCGGATCAAAGCGCGCGCGTTTTAGAACACGCCTTGGCCGACGCCGCCATCGACGAACATGGACGCGCGATAGGTCGCGGTTTGTTGGGTTGCCGACTGACGTGTGTTGGTGAAGGTCTCGGTGCGTGTAATTGTGGCGAATTTGATCCCAGGACCGAAACGACGCAGCAGCGAGCGCTCGTTGCAATCAGCTTCTGCCTTTTGCGCAACACACTGGACGGTAGCGGCACCAACGGCACCCTTGTCACCTTTATAGGCCAAGGCCTGACCTTTTTGGCACGAAATGGTACGACCACCATCGAAATTGGCCTCGCCATTGATGAGCCTGCCGAGGGTCACTTCCATACGAGTGCCTGCCATACAGCGGAAGACTTCGCCATCGAACTCAGCGCCGACCTTGGCATCGCCATTGGTGCGCGAAGCTGGATGTGGCATGCCACGGTCGTCCATGCAGACGGCGCGGAGGGCAATGGTTTCGGTGATGGTACGGCTGTCTTGGAATTGCTCCATGACGGATTCCATTTTGCCACCAGAAACTTGCAGGCCGTCGATGAGGCCAGTGGTCGCAGGCATAGGGACTGAGTAGCCACCACCACCGCCGCCACCGATATAAACGCCGCCGCCACCGCCGCCGCCGCCAACAACCGTGGTGCTGCCGCCAACATAAGTATTGCCGCCGACGAGAACATTGGTACCGCCGAAGTAGCTGCCGCCAACGCTGACATTTACGCTTGGGCCAGGCACATAAACATTAGGCACGCCGACGATGTGACCATTGGCAGAGCCGCAGCAACCGCCCGATGGGCCTTGAACGACTGGGATATTTGTGGTGCCGTTACCGCCGGTGCCACAGCTATTGCAGCCACCCGCTTGGGCGGATGATGCCATAAAGGCCGCGAGAAGTGTGGCTGCGGCGATGTATCGAACTGAAACACTCATGGTGGGACTCCCCGAAATTTACAGAACCATCCAGCAAGTCCGGCGCCAATTTCGCGCGTGTGGAGAGTATCAGCAGCCTAAGTCACCGAACTGGTTTGGCATGAGACGTGCGCTACCCCTCGGAAAGCGGCCAGAAGGCGGCTAAAACCGAGGAAATAGACATGCATTACGGCGCACTTCATCCAGAAAGCCGGGCCTTCTTGAGCTCTTGGCAAGCCTTGAACGGGCTTGCAGACCAATCTGAGACAGGTTCTGCCATGTCTAAAGATGCATCATCAATGATTGGACGTATCTTTTTGGCGCAACGGGCGAGCGAAGGTGTCTTCACTTTCAAGACTGTCGGCGCCGACTTAAAGCTCTGGACCGGGCGGGACTTGCGTGACCATGATGTTGCAAGCTTGTTCCATGGGGCCGACCGCAACTTGATCCGCGCCCTGTTGGAATCC
>CALRLV020000210.1:0-5385 GCA_943368895.1 Ferrovibrio terrae | reverse complement strand
GTGATCGAAGTGCCCCAAGCAAGGGCTGCGCTTTCGACTGTGGCATCGCGCTTTTATCCCCGCCAGCCAGCCTGTGTGGTGGCGATCACCGGCACGAATGGCAAAAGCTCCACCGTCGATTTCTTACGCCAAATCTGGACCCATGCGGGCAGGGCGGCGGCGAGTGTTGGCACTTTGGGTGCTATCGGCCCTAAAGGCCGCATCGATCTGGGCTTTACGACACCTGACCCGATTGCCCTGCATGCCACCCTCCAGAGCTTGGCCGATGAGGGCATCACCCATATTGCGATGGAAAGCTCCTCACACGCTTTGGATCAGCGGCGGATGCATGGCGTACGTCTGTCGGCAGCTGGCTTTTCCAATCTGACGCAAGATCACCTCGATTATCACGGCACCATGGCCGAGTATCGCCAAGCCAAGCTGCGCTTGTTCAACGATTTGTTGAGCGCCGGTCAGCCTGCCATTGTCAACGCCGACGCCGCCGAGGCACCAGCCTTTGAAGAAGCCGCCCAAGCTAAGGCGCTGGACTTGAAGCTGGTCGGTTGGCGCGGCGATTTTCTCAAAATAGAAGAGCTATGGCCAAAGCCCGCGAGCCAACGGGTTGATCTCCGTTTTGCCAATAAGACCTATCCTGTCGAAATTCCGCTCATTGGCGAGTTTCAGGCCCTTAATGCTGTTATGGCGGCAGGCTTTGCTTTGTCCTTAGGCGAAGAGCCCAACAAGGTTTTTGAAGGCTTGGCAGGCCTCAAGACGGTCAAAGGCCGGATGGAACATATTGGTAGCACCGATGATGGCGCTCATGTGTTCGTTGATTACGCCCATACGCCGGACGGGCTGGATGTCCTGTTGCGTGCCGCCCGCCCGCATGCACCTGGTCGTGTGGTGTTGGTGTTTGGCTGCGGCGGCGATCGCGATAAGGGCAAACGGCCCTTGATGGGCGGCTTGGCGGCCAAATTCGCCGATATTGTCATCGTCACCGACGATAATCCCCGCACCGAAGACGCGGCCCAAATCCGCAAAGAGGTCATGGTCGGCTGCCCAGATGCACTGGAGATTGGCGACCGGGGTGAGGCGATTGCCCATGCCGTCAGCCTTTTGAAGAAGGGCGACTGTCTGTTGATCGCCGGAAAAGGCCATGAGACGGGACAATTGGTGATGGGCCAGATTCTGCCTTTCTCCGACCAAGAAGCTGCCGCTTCGGCTCTTTTGGCGCGGGGAGGCACGCTTGACTGATCCTCTGTGGACCTCCTCGGCAGCAGCCTTGGCCGTCTCAGGCAAGGCGCAGGGCCAATGGGCCGTCAACGGTATTTCGATTGATAGCCGTGCAGTCGAGCCCGGTGATTTGTTTGTGGCCCTTAAGGCCGAACGCGATGGCCATAGCTTTGTACGTAATGCCCTAGCAGCGGGGGCAGGAGCCGCACTGGTTGTCGATCCCACCTGCGCAGATGCTGGCGCGCCGCTTTTGGTGGTGCCGGATACTTTGTTGGCGCTTGAGAACCTTGCCACACAGGCGCGCCGCCGCAATGTGATCGCGACCCGCGTGGCGATAACGGGTTCTGTCGGCAAAACAACGGTCAAGGAAATGACCGCAACGGCTTTGGCCGCGACGGCCAAAACACACCGCTCGGTTAAATCCTACAATAATCACTGGGGTGTGCCGCTGACCTTAGCCCGCATGCCGGGCGATGCCCGCTTTGGTGTGTTTGAGATTGGCATGAATCACGGCGGTGAAATTTCCCGCCTTTCGCCGCAAGTGCGGCCCCATATTGCCGCCATTACGATGGTCGCACCCGTCCATATCGAGCACTTTGCCGATGAGACTGGCATTGCTGATGCCAAGGCTGAAATCTTCTTGGGCCTCGATGCAGGCGGCACAGCGCTAATCCCTGGGGAGAACCAACATGCCGCCCGCTTGGCCGCGCGTGCCCGCGACCGCGATGGCATTTCCATTTTGACCTTTGGCATGCAGCCTGGTTTTGATTCCCATGTCGTCGCGATTGACGAGATGGATCACGGCCGTCGCGTGACGGCAGATATTATGGGCCAGCAGCTCAGTTGGATCATTCAAGAGCCTGGTGCCCATTGGGTCCACAATGGCTTGTGCGCCTTGACGCTAGCCGTATTGGCAGGGGGCGACGGGCAAGCTGCAGCAGCTGCTCTCTCGCAATTTGGGGCAATTGATGGCCGCGGCGTATCGCGCCCGATCTCGCTCGCAACTGGTGGCTTTTTTGTGCTGGTGGACGAGGCCTATAATGCCAATCCAGCCTCTATGGCCGAAGCGATCACAACCCTTTCTGGTCGCGCTGGCCTCCGTCGAATTGCCGCGCTCGGCGATATGTTGGAGCTAGGGGTCAATGAAAACGCCTATCATGGTGCGGTTGCGAATGATGTTATCCGCGCAGGGATCGACCTCGTTTTCTGTGCTGGCCCGCGCATGAAGCATTTGTGGGACGCATTGCCGCAAGCCCAACGCGGGGCCTATGCCGCCACCGCCACCGAGCTTGCCCCCGTGCTCGCCCAAGCGGTGCAAGCAGGTGACGTGGTGATGGTTAAAGGGTCAAATGGGTCAAAGATGGCCGAAGTTGTGCGTGCGCTGCAAGCACTTGAAGCCCCCGCTGGAGAGAGCTGATGCTGTACGAATTGCTGCACCCCCACTTTAACATCTTCACCTATCTGACCTTTCGTACTGCGGGCGCGGTCGTAACGGCTGCTTTGATCATGTTTGTCTTTGGCAAGCCAATGATTGGCTGGTTGCGCGTCAAGCAAGGCAAAGGTCAGCCCATTCGTAGTGAAGGCCCTGAAACCCATTTCAAAAAGGCTGGCACCCCCACGATGGGCGGGGCGATGATCTTGCTCTCCATTTTTGTTGGTGCGCTTTTATGGGCCGACCTGAAGAACCCTTATGTCTGGATCGTCTTGGGCGTCACGGCTGGCTATGGTTTCATTGGCTTTTTGGATGATTATGCCAAAGTCGCCAAGCAAAAGACCGATGGTGTCTCCTCGCTCTTCCGACTGGCGGGCGAGTTTGTGGTAGCCTTTATTGCCGTCTATTTCATTGCGCAGCTCCAGAATGCCGGGGATAATGCGCCGCCGGGATTTGGGACGTCGATTGCCTTTCCTTTCTTCAAAGACCTGCTCCTCAATCTAGGCTGGTTCACGCTGATTTTCGGCATGATTGTTGTAGTTGGCTTCGGCAATGCGGTGAATATGACCGATGGCCTCGACGGTTTGGCCATTATGCCGGTCATGATTGCATCAGCCACCTTTGGCTTGATTGTGTATCTCGTCGGCAATTTCGTCTTTGCCAATTATCTCCAGCTTCACTTTGTGCAAGGTGTGGGTGAGATCGCGATTATTCTAGGTGCGGTCTTAGGCGCTGGCCTCGGCTTTTTGTGGTGGAATGCTCCACCTGCCCAGATCTTCATGGGCGACACGGGGTCGTTGGCGCTGGGTGGTCTTCTCGGCATCACGGCAGTTGCAACCAAGCATGAGTTCGTTTTGGCCATTGTCGGCGGTCTGTTCGTGTTGGAACTGGTCTCGGTGATCGTGCAAGTCACCAGCTTTAAGCTAACTGGCAAGCGGGTGTTCCGCATGGCCCCTATTCACCATCACTTCGAGAAACTGGGTTGGAGTGAGCCCACCGTGGTGATCCGTTTCTGGATTATCGCCACGGTCCTGGCCTTGATCGGTCTGACCACTTTGAAGCTGCGTTAGAACTAAAGGACCCAAGCCCATGTTCCCCGTCACCACGTTCAAAGGCGAAAAAGTTGCCGTCTTCGGCTTGGCACGCACAGGGATTGCAGCCGCTTTGGCCCTTAAGGCGGGCGGCGCGCAGGTTCTGGCTTGGGATGATGCGGAAGCGGGCCGTACAGCAGCCGAGGCCCAAGGCCTGACACCGATTGATTTGTCGACAACAGACTTTGCCGGTTTGTCCGCACTGGTGATGAGCCCCGGCGTGCCGATTTATGGTCCCAAGCAACATTGGACTGTGACCAAAGCAAACGAAGCAAATGTCCCCATCATTGGCGATGTGGAACTTTTCGCGCGCGAGCTCAATGCCATTCCAGAGGGCCAGCGCCCTTCCGTGGTCGCCATCACAGGCACCAATGGCAAGTCCACCACGACGGCTTTGATCACCCATATCTTGTCGTCTAATGGCAAGGATGTGCGCATGGGGGGCAATATAGGCACGGGTGTTCTCGCCCTTGATCCGCCTCGGCCAGACGCGATCTATGTGTTGGAGCTATCCTCTTATCAACTCGATCTGGTCGAGAGCCTGCGCGCTAAGGCCGCCATTCACCTAAATCTGACGCCAGACCATTTAGAGCGCCATGGTACGATGGAGCGTTATGCGGCGGCCAAGCGGCGCATCTTCAATAATCAGACCAATACGGATTGGGCAATTGTTGGGGTCGATGATGATTGGGGCATGGCTTTGTGCACGCGCATGAATGCGGGTGCACAACGTGTTGTGGTGCCAATTTCTGCCTGCCAAGCGCTAGGCAAAGGCGTTTGCGCGCTGGGCTCTATGCTGTGGGATAATCTGGACGGACGCAGCCAAATGGTGGTCGACCTTGCCCACGCCCATGCTCTGCCAGGTTCGCACAATGCGCAAAATGCAGCAGCAGCCTATGCCGCAGCGCGGGCGCTCGGCCTCAGCGCGCAAGCGATTACCAAAGCGCTGATCAGCTTTCCGGGGCTTGAACATCGTTTGCAGGAAATTGCTCAAGTCGGCCCTATCCGTTTTTACAATGACTCCAAGGCCACAAATGCGGATGCCACTGCGCAAGCCTTGGCCGCTTTTCCCAAATTGCGTTGGATCGTCGGCGGGCAAGCCAAGGTCGGCGGGATCGACAGCCTCGCGCCTTTGTTTGATCACGTCACCAAGGCCTATCTGATTGGCGAGGCCAGTGATACCTTTGCCAAGACGCTTGAGGGCCGCATAGAATTTGAGCAATGCGGCACAGTGGATGTGGCCACCGCACGCGCTTTTGCCGATGCCCAAGAGACGATGAGCGAGGAAATCATCGTGCTGTCACCTGCTTGCGCCAGTTTTGATCAATTTCCAGATTTTGAAGCACGTGGACGGCATTTTACGGCCTGCGTGAAAGGACTCATTAACCCTGATGATGGCCTATCGGCGCAAGCGCTGCCTGCCGCTGAAACGGCTTAGCGCCCCCACGTCCTTTTTGGAGCCACCCCATGGCGATGCTCGCTTCTGTCAGACTGCCACGTGCTGATTTCACCTTTGTCGCGGACTGGTGGCGCACGATTGATCGCCCGGTGGTATTGATCGCGGCTGTTCTGATGACCATGGGATTGGTGTTCAGCTTTGCCTCCTCTGGCGCAGCAACCGGGCGACTGGGCTTCAGCAATGAGTATTTC
>CALRLV020000209.1:0-5414 GCA_943368895.1 Ferrovibrio terrae | reverse complement strand
GTAACTGGGATGGGCATCGTGTCTTCAATTGGGAATGACACCGCAGAAGTGACCGAAAGCCTGCGAACTGCCAAATCTGGCATTAGTTTCGCCCAAGAGCATGCCGATCATGGCTTTAAATGTCAGGTGCAGGCGCGCCCAAATCTCGACTGGGAGACGCTGGTAGACCGTCGCGCGGCGCGCTTTTTGTCTGAAGGCATGGGCTGGGGCCATATTGCGATGGAGCAAGCCATCGCCGATTCAGGCCTAGAGCCACACGAAGTCAGCCACGAGCGCACGGGCATTATCGCAGGCTCTGGCGGTCCGTCGACTAAGGCCATTGTCGGTGCGGCCGACAAAACCCGCGAGACGGGCTCGCCCAAGCGGGTTGGCCCCTTTGCCGTTCCCAAGGCCATGTGCTCGGGCGTGTCTGCAGCCTTGGCCACCTGGTTTAAGATTAAGGGCGTCAATTATTCGATCAGCTCCGCTTGCGCCACCAGCGCACACTGCATCGGCAATGCCTATGAGAGCATCGCATGGGGCAAGCAGGATGTGATGTTTGCGGGCGGCAGCGAAGATCTCGACTGGACTTTGTCGATCCTGTTTGATGCGATGGGGGCGATGTCGTCTTCCTATAACGACACCCCGTCACGGGCCTCGCGCGCTTATGATAAGAATCGCGATGGCTTTGTGATTGCAGGTGGGGCCGGCATGCTGGTCTTGGAAGATTATGACCGTGCCAAAGCGCGCGGCGCCAAAATCTATGCTGAACTCACTGGCTATGGTGCGACGTCTGACGGTCACGACATGGTCGCCCCATCGGGCGAAGGCGCGGTACGCTGTATGCGCCAAGCTTTAGAGATGTCGGGTGGCCGCAAGGTCGACTATCTGAACCCGCATGGCACCGCTACGCCTGTGGGCGACGCCAAAGAAGTCGGCGCGGTCCGCGAAGTTTTTGCAGGCAATATCCCGCTCATCTCCTCAACCAAATCGCTGACCGGCCACTCCTTGGGCGCGGCAGGTGCACAAGAGGCGATTTATAGCCTCTTGATGATGCAAGCCGGCTTTGCATGCGAAAGCGCCCATATTGACGAGATCGACCCAGACTTTGCTGACTTGCCCATCCTGCGGGCCCGCAAAGACATTGAGATTGAGACCGCCATGTCCAATTCCTTTGGCTTTGGTGGCACCAATGCAACTTTAATGTTCTCGAAAATCTAGCGCCATTTTCCCGTCACAAAGTTGGGGCTCAATCGGACCATGCGATTCCTCCTCTTTCTGCTCATCGTGCTTGGTGCCCTATTTTACTCAAACCCGACGGAGCAGCGGCTGCGTCAGGTCATGCGCGAGCAGGACAAGCTTAGCTTGGATGCGGCGAGCCTGTTGCCCATCAAGCGCACCAATTATTATTTGGCCTCGAAGTTTGAGATCAATTATCTGATCGGCAAGAAAACCTGTTGGGGCGCGGCCTATGGGGTGATCATTTGCCCGGATGATAAGCAGGCTAAGAAGTAATGCGCCCGTCGCTCAAATGGGCGCTGACGGCGACCGATGTCGGGTTCATGCTCTATTGGAGTGTGGCGCTCTTGGAATGTGTGGGCCTAATCAGCATCCCCAGCACGTGGCTTTACGCCCATGCCCATGACCCCCGCGTTGTGGCGTGGAACTGGTCTTTCCTCCCCCTCGACATCGCCTTTTCCATCACAGGCCTGTGGGCAGTACGTGCGGCCAGCCAAGGCAACCCAATTTGGCGGCCTCTTGCCTTGATTTCTCTAATCCTCACGATCGTGGCAGGTGGCATGGCGTGTGGCTATTGGCTCCTTTTGGGTGAGGTCGACGCCGTTTGGTTTGGTATGAATGCGGTTCTGGTGGTTTGGCCACTGGTATTTCTACCCGCTTTGGTGCGAGAAATGGCCGTGAATTCTGCGTCAGCGAATTGACTTCTGATGCGCTGGCACGTATCAGCGCCGCTCTCTAAAGACGTCACCTTAACAGCGCCCACATCGCGCGCCACCTTTTGGAATACGACCATGAAAGTGAAGAGCTCTATCAAATCACTGAAGACCCGCCATGCAGCGTGTCAGGTCGTGCGCCGTAAAGGTCGGGTCTATGTCATCAATAAGGTCGACCCACGCTTTAAAGCCAAGCAAGGCTAATTGCGCGTGTCTGCGCCCATTCGCGCAGTCCTTTTCGATTATGGCAATGTTTTAGTCGGCTGGTCGCCGCGCAAACTCTATGCGCGCTTGATTGCCGATCCTGGCCGTCTCGACTATTTCCTCGACCATGTCTGCCCCATGTCGTGGCATATGCTACATGACGAGGGCCAAGCCATGGCCGACACCATCCCCGCCCGACAAGCTGAATTTCCAGAATTCGCCGCCGAAATTGCCGCGTGGAAGACGGGCTTTGCCGAGATGATGACTGGCGAAATCACCGGCTCTACCGACTTGGTAAAAGAGCTAGCCGCAGCCCAAATCCCGCAATATGTCTTGACCAATATGCCAAGCGAGATGGTGGAAACCTGCTTTGGCCCGTTTGATTTTCCCCGCCACTTCAAGGATATCATCGTCTCGGGCGACGAAAAGACGGCCAAGCCCTTAAAGCCCATCTTCGACATCAGCTTGAAACGTATGGGCGGCCTTTCAGCTGAAGAAGTTTTCTTCACCGACGATTCGCCTGCCAATATTGCAGCAGCCGCCTCTTTTGGCTTTGTCACCCATTTGTTTGAGGGGCCAGAGGGTCTGCGGGCTGCGATGCGTGAAGCGGGTCTTCCCGTTTGACGGGTCTTCCGGTTTAGGGGAAAGCTAAGGCCATGCGGTTCTTGCGCCTGTTGCCCTTCCTCTTGATTCTGCCTGCCGGCGCGGTGCCGATCACGCCGGGCGTCGTGGCACCAGAAGTCGACAATCCTACCGTCTATGATCCACCCCCAGCCCAAAGGCTGAACAGCTATTATGAGGCCTTAGCCCGCAGTGGCTCAGCCGAAGAGGCCATGCGCTTTGAGGGCGAGATTTATCTGATTATGACGCGCAATGACTCTCCCACCATCAATTTCCTGATGGAAAGCGCCAGCGTGGCGCTGGATGCAGACGATACAGAGACCGCGCGCAAAGCCTTGACGCGGGTGACCGAGCTCGATCCCGATTTTGCGGAAGGTTTGGCGCGCTTGGCCACGATTGCTTATGATGATGGCGACTTGGCGCAGGCAGAAGCGCTGTTAAAGCGCGCGCTCCGCCTAGAGCCACGCCATTTTGCCGCTTGGGCGGGCTTAGGCCTGGTGCGCGAAGATCTGGGCGATTTCCGTGGTGCCGAGGAAGCTTATCGAGAAGCGCTGTTCTACCACCCCTATCTGGACGGAGCCAAGCGCGGCCTGATCCGAATGGAAACCCGACTAGACGGATTATCGCTGTGAGCCCTGACGACCTCTCCCGCCTCATGCCGTTTCTGGTGCTGGCCGCAGCCCTGTGCGTCTTCACAGTAATTTCTATCGTGCTGCGCTTGGCCTTGATTGAGCGTTCCTGGCCAGCCATTGGCCGCTATGTGACCGTGCGCGGGGTGCAGGCCCATGTGATTGAGCAAGGCAGCGGCCCTGAAATCCTGATGGTACATGGTGCGGCCTCTAATGGACGCGAATTGATTTCCGCACTCGGCCACCGCCTGACAGATATGCGTTTGATTGCGCCAGATCGCCCGGGCCTAGGCTATTCAGGGCGGCCAAAGGATGCGGCCACCTTGGGCGAGCAAGCCACCTTCATCGCCGACATCCTGCGCCAGACCGCCGCTGGCCCCGTCGTAGCTGTTGGCCATAGCTGGGGCTCAGGCGTAATTCTGCGCTTGGCCCTGGACCATCCAGAGCTTGTCAAAGCGCTGGTGCTTTTGGCCCCCGCCTCCCACCCTTGGCAGAAGTCGACCAGCCTATTGAACCGCATCGCAGTTTGGCCAATCTTAGGCGACCTTCTTGTCTGGACCTTGCCACCGCTGATTGGGCCAAAGCTTGCCCCCAAGGGCATTGCGCGCGGCTTTGCCCCCGGGCCGGTAAATCCGCCCGATTATGGGGATAAGATCGGCACACCACTTTTCTTCCGGCCCAAGGCATATAAAGCCAATGCTGAAGACATGGTGATTGGCAGCGCAGAAATGGGCAAACAAGCGCCACGCTATTCAAGCCTCAAACTGCCGGTCGCCATCGTTTCCGGCCAAGGCGATGTAATTGTTTATAATAGCATTCATGCCGCCGGCTTAAAGCGCGATATTCCGCACGCGCAAAGCTTCCGCGTGCCCGAAGCGGGTCATATGCCCCATTGGGTAGATCCTGATCTGGTCGAAGGCATCATCCGGGCCTATGCGGCCGATACTGTGTATGCGGGAAGTTCTGCCCAATTTCGTGCAGAGCCCTGATTGCACCTTGGCGCAGGCAGGCTAGAAGGATGGTTAAGACCAGCCCTACAATGATGCTTTGAGGTTCCGACCATGTATGATGCCGACGACGACCAATCCCATGTTTCTGCCCCTCAAGCCCTGACTTCATCGTCTAAGGAAAAGCTGCGTCAGTTTGTTGCTCGTATCGAAACCTTGGAAACCGAGAAAACCGAATTGGCTGAGCAACTCAAAGAAGTTTATGGCGAAGCCAAATCCTTGGGCTTTGATACCAAGGCCCTACGCGCTGTAATCCGCTTACGTAAGCAAGATGCCAATGATCGGGCAGAAGCTGAAATGATGCTCGACCTTTATCTGGAAGCCGTCGGCGAAATCTGAGGCCTTTTTGTCGCGACGGGTTGACCCTGCCCTGACCAAGCGCGCCCTGTCGGCCCTGAAACGGGCGGCAGATAAGGCCAAATTGAGCGAAGAGGGTCTAACGCAATGGGAAGCCGAATTTCTGGGCAGCGTCGAAGAGCGGCTGACGAAATTCGGTTCGGCCTTTGCCGATCCCGATAAGGGCCAGCTAAGCGCGCCGCTCTCGCTGCGCCAGGGCTTAAAAGTCCGTCAAATTAGCAAAAAGGGTGAGACCGAAGCCGACAAGAAGCCCCGCACAGGCTTTAAGGCCAAGGCCAAGCCTCAAGCCGCCGTCAAGCAAAAATCAGACAAGCCAAAATTAGATAAGCCGCGCAAACCACTTGCCCGCAAGACGGGTCTCACCTCCAAGGGCTTCAGGCCTAAAAAGGCCGACTAATTCGGGGTAGAGTCTGAGGCTTCATCCCCATCGTCGCCATCCGCACCAAAGCCGCAATCCCACAGCTTGCGATCATGAAATTTTGCGCGCACGGCCAAGGTCGAAGCGAGGCTGCGGGCTTGGGGCGGCGCACCGCGACGAAAACCACCCTCTCCCATTTTATAGATCAAATAATGCGGGACGAACTGGCTACGCGGAACGCCCGTCCGCGCTTCCATCTTGGTGAAATGCCAGCCGACAAAATCCGCCGACAAAGCAAAGTCCGAGC
>CALRLV020000208.1:0-5480 GCA_943368895.1 Ferrovibrio terrae | reverse complement strand
GTCGCAATCGACAAGACCTAACAGCTCACCATAGGCGCGCACATAACCAAGGGCATAGCCAAGGCCGGGCAATTTCTGGAACTGCATGGATTCAATCGCGGCGACCTGCTCTGGCTTTAATTTGAGAGCGGCGGCAACTTGATGGATGGACAATTCCTGGTCGCGGCGAGCGGCTTGTAGACGAGCCCCTGGCCCATCCGCATCCGGATTATCGACAGAGCCCACTAGACGCAAATGTGCACGCCCCGAATGGAGCGCTTTGGCTGCGTCTAACGTGCGTGCGGCCTCTGCCGGACTCATCGTGTCAATCCTTAAAGTTAGGCCCTACCACAGTGCGGCCATTTGGTTTAAAAACTCTTAGCGTTATTTCGTGTCAATTTACTACAACGCTGTGTGCTTTTGCATAGTCTTTCAGTGCATTGCGAAGGTGC
Source organism: Ferrovibrio terrae (assembly GCA_943368895.1). Lineage (GTDB taxonomy): Bacteria > Pseudomonadota > Alphaproteobacteria > Caulobacterales > Aquidulcibacteraceae > Aquidulcibacter. The sequence continues at coordinate 5,049 of CALRLV020000208.1, read as the reverse complement.
CCGTCACCTTTACGCAACAAAGATGTCAAGGTTTTGGAGAAATCTTCCCCATTGAGGGACATCAGCATTCTTTTAACAGGGCCGATTCCCGCAGCAGGCATGGAAAGCCTTGTAAAGCCTAAGCCGATCATCGCCATTGCTTCCAGGGGGCGACCGGCATGTTCGCCACAAATCGAGATCGGGGTTTGCCCCGCGCTGTCGCGAATATGCTTTAAAAAAGTAAGCGCTGGACGGGACAGAATATCATAGCGATCTGCAACTTTGGCGGTGCCGCGGTCGGCTGCAAAGAAGAATTGCATCAGATCGTTGGTGCCGATCGATAAGAAGTCGGCATGCTCGGCAATAGTGGCTGTGTCCCAAGCTAAAGCCGGCGCCTCAATCATCGCACCCGTCTCCACCCGCGTTGGGCCCAGGCGACCATTGGCACGTGCCCAGGCCAATTCCTTTTCGAGGAGTTCACGGGCGCGATGGAACTCGTCCACCACGGCCACAAGCGGAAACATCACGCGCAAAAGGCGGCCTTCAGCCGCGCGAACGAGCGCCCGCAATTGATACCGCGACAGGCCAGGTCGATCGAGGCCCATGCGGACAGCGCGCCAGCCCATGGCTGGGTTCTCCTCCCGCTCTGTCGGCATGTAGGCCGCGACTTTGTCGCCACCGAGGTCCAGCGTCCGAAAGGTCACGGGTCGTCCCTGGGCGAGATCGAGCGCTTCTGTGTACAGGGCGGTCTGTGCATCGAGGCGAGGCAAGGAGTCCGCGATCATAAACTGGAATTCGGTGCGATAGAGGCCAACCCCACTGGCCCCGGTTGCTTCCAATTGCTCCAGATCAATCGCAAGGCCAGCATTCAACAACAATTGTATGGTTTGGCCATCCAGCGTTTCGCTGGGCAAATCCTTGGTCGCCGCAAATAATTCTTGTTCCGCGCTTTGGGCTTCAAAACGACCGTGCAGCGCCTGAGACACCATTCTGTCGGGCCGCAAATAGGCTTGAGCTTCATTGCCGTCGACAATGATAGTGTCGCCTGCTTCCACGCGAGAGAGCAGATTGGGCAACTGGCCCAACATTGGAACTCCCATTGCCTTGGCCACGATGGCCGCATGGGAGGAGGGGGAGCCTTCTTCCAGCAAGATCGCTTTGATCCGGCCGCGGCCATATTCAAGAAGCTCTGCCGGACCGATATCGCGCGCGACCAGAATGGAATCCTCTGGGGATTCCTTGCGGTCACCGGCATCACCCGACAAATAGCGCAGCAGGCGGTTATCAAGCTCTTCTAAATCGTGCAGACGGTCGCGAATATAACCGTCTTTCGCACTGGTCATGCGGGCGCGGTGTTCGGAACGAACTTGCTCGACCGAGGCTTCTGCAGTCAGGCCGTTTTTTACCCCATCGCGCAGCCGTCTCTCCCACGAACGATCTTGGCTGAGCAGGTGAAAGGTTTCGAGCACTTCAAAAGAGGTGCCGCCCAAGGTCTGCACATCGCCCGCCAAAAGCGCTTCAAGGCCCGACCGCAATTTGGCCAAGGCTTCATCAAGCCGCTGTTCCTCTGCCACGGGATCGTCAGATAGATAGCGCGTCGGCTCCACGTCTGGGTCATGCAACAGCGCCTGACCAGAGGCCAGACCACGCGAATAGGCTTTGCCCTTTAGGGTTTCCGGTGCTGTCGGCTTGATCTGAAACTCTGACAACGCCCCCGTGAGGTCTTCCACCGACACAATTTCCGCCAGCACCGTGGCAATCAATTGCAGCGCTTCGATTTCATCATCTTCATAGGTGCGGGCATAGCGGTTCTGCACCACCAACACCCCAACAACCCGACCACTGCGCAACACCGGCACGCCCATGAAAGATTGAAACGGATCTTCGCCGGTTTCCGGGCGATACGAGAAGCGGGGGTGCTTGGGCGCGTCGGCTAAACTTATCGGCTCGACACCTTCGGCCACCAGGCCAACAAGGCCTTCGCCCGCCTTCATCCGGGTGCGGTGGATTGCGTCGCGCGATAGACCTTCTGTCGCGAACAATTCAAGTGAACCGTCAGAGCGGCGCAAATAAATGGAGCACACGTCTGCTACCATCGTCGTGCCAATCTGCGCGACGATCCGGTCTAAGCGGGTTTGGGTGTCGACGTCCTGTACCATGACATCGCGCAGGCGACGCAATAGAACGCGTGACCCCCCCGCATTGCCAGAAGAAACAGGGCTCATTCACTTCCTCGAAACGGTGCGGTGTGGCAGCCCGCACACGCAGGACCACACCATAAGTCGCCTTCCTCATACAAGAGAAGGGATAAACTGTCCTTCAAAGCGACAGCATTTTTTGCTGCAAGCTGCACAAAACTTAGGCAGCGTCGAGCCCATAGGCCGTGTGCAGCGCCCGTACCGCCAATTCCGTGTAGGAGCTGTCGATCAGAACCGAGATTTTGATCTCCGACGTCGCGATGTTCTCAATATTGATCCCCTTCTTCGACAGGGCATCAAACATGATGCGGGCAACGCCCACATGCGAGCGCATACCTACGCCAATTACAGAGACTTTTGAGACGTCTTTTTTGACCTCAACCTGTTCGAAGCCAATTTGCTCTTGTGCAGCACTCATCAGCGCCATGGCGCGATCGGCTTCCCGCTCTGGCACGGTAAAGGTCATATTGACCGCCCCCTCTGTGCGCGAGGGGGCTTGGACGATCATGTCCACATTGATGTTGGCTTCGGCCAAGCGACCAAAGATATCGGCGGCAACGCCGGGGTGATCCTGCAAAGCTTTCAGCGACACTTTGGCTTCGTCGCGCGAATAGGCGATGCCCGACACGATTTGCTTTTCCACAATTTCATCCTCATCACAGACCAAAGTTCCAGGGTTTGGCTCACCGGGTTCCACAAAGCTCGATAAAACTCGCACGGGCACGCGTTTGGCCATAGCCAATTCTACTGAACGAGTTTGCAAGACTTTCGCCCCTAATGAGGCCATTTCAAGCATTTCCTCATAAGAGATTTTCTCAAGGCGCTGGGCCTTGGGCACCATGCGGGGGTCGGTCGTATAGACGCCGTCCACATCCGTATAAATATCGCAGCGCTCTGCCTTCAGGGCCGCTGCAACGGCCACTGCGGACGTATCAGACCCACCCCGACCCAAAGTCGTGATGCGGTCCTCTTCGGTTACGCCCTGGAAGCCTGGAATGACGGCCACTTCGCCACCGTCAATAGCTGCAGCGACTTCATCAGCGTCGATGTCTGAAATACGGGCAGACCCATGAGCGGAGCTGGAGGCGACGCGGATTTGCCAGCCTTGCCATGAACGGGCGGGAATTCCCATGCTGCGCAAGGCGAGTGCCAATAGGCCCGTTGTGACTTGCTCGCCCGTAGCGACGACCACATCATATTCATCGTCGAATAATTCTGGTGGCAGGCCTTCGCCGGCTTGGCGGGAAAGGTCTACCAAGCGATTGGTCTCGCCCGACATGGCTGAAACCACCACGGCAATCCCACGCCCTGCTTGACGCTCAGCACTCACCAAGCGCGCAACGCGGCGGATACGTTCGACGTCTCCCACAGAGGTTCCACCAAACTTCATCACCAGACGCGACATGCTTCTTTGCTCCTTAGCTATGCCATTAGACGCAGAAATCTGCTGTTACAAACAGACGATGGCTCTCGACGCGCGCGCTCTTCGCTCTATGAAGTCTTAAGGTCAATCCTTTTGCATGTTGCAAACTGTCATACAGGTGAGTTGAACCCAATGCCGAAAGCCACCCAAGACGCGACGATGGAGATGCCGCCACGCTCGCCCTCGATTGATCCTGCTGAAGTGGCCAAGTTTGCGGCCATGGCTGAGGATTGGTGGAACCCCTATGGCAAGTTCCGCCCCCTGCACAAATTCAACCCCACCCGGCTGCGGTTCATTCGTGAGACCGCGGAAGCCCATTTCGGCTTGAAGCCCGGTGCTGAGTTGCCGTTTAATGGACTGAAATTGTTGGATATTGGGTGCGGTGGTGGGCTGTTAAGCGAGCCTATGACCCGCCTTGGTGCTAAGGTCACTGGGGTGGATGCGACCGAGCCTAATATCAAGACGGCGATGACCCATGCAGCCCAAACAGGCCTTGAAATTGACTATCGCCATGGTACGGCGGAGGGCTTGTTGGCAGCGAACGAAGGCCTTTTCGACATCGTGCTGAATATGGAAGTGGTGGAGCATGTTGCCGATGCAGCAGCTTTTCTAAAGAATACTGCGCAATTAGTGGCACCAGGTGGGCTGATGTTTGTTGCCACCATCAATCGCACGCCTAAAGCGCTCGCTCTCGCCATTATTGGGGCAGAGCGAATTTTGCGCTGGTTGCCACCGGGCACACATGATTACGACAAATTGGTCAAGCCATCTGAGATTCAAGCGGCACTCAAGCCGGAAGCTGGACTGACGCTGGATGAGCCGATTGGGGTCAATTACAACCCATTGATGGACCGCTGGTCTTTGGGGGCCGATACCAGCATGAATTACATGATTGTGGTGCGAAAGGCGCCTTAAAAGCTTTTATCTTTGCCGACCGTGTCGAAATCGAAACAGGACCAAACCGACTGGCTTGGTCCTGTTTTTATGTTCAAGGGTCTGTTGTTCTCACACACAGTGAGAGCGATTGTTGAAGGACGACAAGCATCCTTCCGATGGACTTACATATCGTCCATCTCACCATCTTCAGAGACAGGTTCGCCGGCTAAGACTTCAGCAAGAATGCCGGCATTTTGGCGCACCTTATGCTCAATCTCCGCAGCCATTTCAGGGTTTGACTTCAAGAAGGCGCGGGCATTGTCCTTGCCTTGACCAATCCGGGTGCTGTCATAGGAATACCAAGAGCCAGATTTCTCAACGATCCCAGCTTTCACGCCCAGGTCAATCAACTCGCCCTGCTTCGAGATGCCTTCGCCATAGAGAATGTCGAACTCAACCTGTTTGAACGGCGGGGCGACTTTGTTTTTGACGACTTTGACCCGGGTGACATTGCCCACCACATCTTCTTTGTCCTTGATCTGGCCAATGCGGCGAATGTCCAAACGCACCGAA
>CALRLV020000207.1:0-5548 GCA_943368895.1 Ferrovibrio terrae | reverse complement strand
CCAACAGCGCCCGTTCAAAGCTATTATCATCGCGGTCGCCAGAAAACTCCTCACACACCTCAACGCCATGATCCGCTCAGGACAGCCTTGGAGCAATCAAATCAACACTGAATTGACACCCGCATGACCTTGGTCAAGACAGTTGCTACGCCCCCGCCTAAGCCTGATAATTCAGCCGCAAGCCCGGGCGGTCCCAGCGCATTTTGGCGAGGCGGCCGGTTGAGGACAAAGTGATAAAGGCGTCACACATATCGGTGCCGCCAAAGGCGATATTGGTGGTCATCAGATCGTCGGTTGGCACAAGGCTGTGCGCACCTGTGGCGGGGTCCATGCGGGTGATGCCGGGATTGATGAGGGTCGCAATCGCCACTGTGCCATCGGCTTCTACCGCCAAGCTATCAAACAAAGTCCATTGGTCGACGCGGCCAACCACACGTGCTGCGCGGAAAGGGCTGGCGGGGGCGATTTGGCCGGGGCCTGCGACATCAAACGCATAGAGCCTGCCTTCCATTGTATCGGCCATATAGACCGTCTTGCCATCCGGGCTGAGGCCGACGCCATTGGGCGAGGTATAGCCATGCGACAATTCATGCGCTGACGTGGCACCAGGCGTGACATAAAAGAGGCCGCCATAGTCGCGGTAGCGGTGGTGGCTCTTGCCATGGTCGGTAAAGTAAAAGCCGCCATGGCGGTCAAATACCAAGTCGTTTGGCCCGCGCAGGGCATGGCCGTCAATCGTGTCGAACAAACGCTCGACCTTACCGGTTGCCAAATCCACACGCTCAATCCGCCCACCAGAATAATCCTCGGGCTCGTGGCCCGGCACCATCAGTCCACCAAAGTCTGACCACGCAAAGCCGCCATTATTGCAGATATACATGGCCCCATCGGGGCCAAGGGCGGCCCCATTCGGCCCACCGCCCAGATGGGCAATGACTTCGGTCTTGCCATTCCAATAGCGGGTGAGATTGCCCGACTTGATTTCAACAAACACGACAGAGCCATCATCAAACACGACTGGGCCTTCGGGAAATTGCAAACCCGTGGCGAGGATTTCGAGTGTCATGGCTGTCGTGCTCCCAAATCTATATAGCTTGCCTCAAAATCGGGCAGGCCTGCCCTATCATCACCAGTCTGGGGGCTGACCGCAAGCCCGCAAGCGGATTCCAAACTGTGTTGGATTGACAGGGCTAGGGCATCAGCCTCGACTGGCTACTGAAGGCTCGCACCTTGCTTGAGGCAGGAGTTTACAGCCTAATAGCCCCCTCCGTTACCCCGGTGTTACTCTTGGGTTATTCATCCTTTTTTGGGAAAGCTTCAGCTAAATGCGCTTTAGGTCTATCGTTCAATCCGTTCTGTTTGCTGCCGTCCTTGGCACAAGCGCCTTTTCTCCTTTGGCAGCAGACGAGGTGACGCGTTTGGTACCCGAAGGGGCCTTTATTGCCCAATCCGTTGTGGTGCCTGCAGGCTATGAGACGATTTATATCAGCGGTCTGTTGCCACCCCTTGTCGACGCGGCGGCACCTGCTGGATCAACGGCACGCTTTGGGGGCAACACCGAAGCCCAAGCAGAGCTTGTGTTTCAACGTTTAGAACAAGCCTTAGCCGCCCAAAAGTTGGGCCTAGGCGATGTCGTTATGATGCGGGTCTATCTGGCGGGAGATCCGAGCCTTGGTGGTACGATGGATTTTGCCGGCATGATGGCGGCCTATAAGCGTTATTTCGGCACGCCTGCACAACCCAATAAACCCGCCCGTGCAACAGCCCAAGTGGCGGGGCTCGTCGGTGGCCCCGGGCCCTTAATCGAAGTGGAAGCCCAGGCCGTTCGTCGACCTAAATGAGGGGTACCCGCAGACCGATTGGCCCGCGGGCACCTAAAGCGAATTAGCGTGGAGCCATACGAATGGCACCGTCTAAGCGGACGTCTTCGCCGTTGAAATAGCCATTGGTGATCATGGTCAACGCCAATTGCGCATATTCATGCGGCAAGCCCAAACGCTTGGGGAAAGGCACGCTCATGGCCAATGCATCCTTAACCGCATCTGGGGCTGCATTCATCAAAGGCGTGTTGAAAATGCCCGGCAGGATGGTGTTGACGCGAATGCCTTCGCCCATCAAATCGCGCGCGATCGGCAAGGTCATACCAACCACGCCACCCTTTGAAGCCGAATAAGCGGCTTGGCCCATTTGACCATCTTCAGCAGCAACCGAAGCGGTGTTCACGATGGCACCGCGCTCGCCATCTTCCAGCGGGTCCAAGGACAACATCCCGGCGGCCGATTTAGCGATACAGCGGAAGGTGCCGACCAGATTGATCTGGATGATCATATTAAAGGAATCGAGCGGAAAGTGTTTGATGTCGCCAGTCTTCTTGTCGCGGCTGGCGGTTTTGATGGCATTTCCCGTGCCCGCGCAATTGACGAGGATACGCTCCTGACCATTCGCGGCGCGCGCCTTGGCAAAGCCAGCGTCAACGCTGTCTTCCGACGTTACATTGACTTCGCAGAAGGTGGCACCGATTTCGGCGGCGACTTCCGTGCCACGCGCCACATTCATATCAAACAGCGCGACCTTCACGCCGTGTGCCCGTAAAGCGCGCGCTGTAGCTTCACCCAGACCAGAAGCGCCACCGGTCACGATGGCTGCGATTGAATCGTCTAATTGCATGATTGGAGACTCCCTGAATTTGTTTACGATCGCGACTTATTATGGCGCGCTCGGGTAGGCAATTAGCTGGCTCTCAGCTAAACGCAAGAACACCGTGGCTGGAATTACTGGAATAGGCGAATTTTGTCCCCACCCCTCCCCCCTTTAGTGTCTCTCAAGAACAAAACCATCTTGCAAGTTGTGCCTGAAATGGCCACCGGCGGGGTGGAGCGCACAACCGTTGAAGTCGCCAGTGCGATCATCGAAGCTGGTGGTCGCGCCTTGGTGTTCAGTGCCGGCGGCAGGCTGGTACATGAGTTGGAAGCTTTGGGTGCCCAGCATATTTTTGGCGAGGCCAATTCCAAAAATCCTTGGACAGTCTTTGTCGCCAACGTCGCTAAGCTCGCCCAGATTATCGAGCGGGAAAAAGTCGATGTCGTCCATGCCCGATCGCGCGCGCCTGCGTGGAGCGCCCTTCTGGCAGCGCGGCGAACCAAGACACCCTTTGTGACAACCTATCATGGCATTTATAACGCCAAGTCGGGCTTGAAGCGCTGGTACAATAGTGTGATGGCGCGTGGCGACCTGGTGATTGCCAACTCTGGCTATACCCGGGACCATGTCCTAGCTGAGCATAAAATCGACCCCGACAAAATTGAGGTCATTTATCGTGGTGTTGCTGTCGATGCCTTTGAGCCGCAAGCCGTAACAAGCAAACGCCGTGAGGAACTGGCTCGCCAATGGGGCGTCCAGCTTGAAAGTCCACGCCCGCGCGCGATTTTGCCTGCCCGCCTGACGGCTTGGAAGGGCCAGAAGGTGATGTTGGAGGCCTTGGGCATTTTGAAGGTGGCAGGCGTGAAGATCGATTGCCTCATGGTCGGCGACCCGCAAGGTCGCGATGTTTATCGGGCAGAGCTTGTTCAAGATATTCGCCGCTTAGGCCTAGAAGGCCAGGTCCATCTGGTCGGCCATTGTAATGACATGCCCGCCGCCTTTTCCTTGGCGGATTTTGCCGTCACCCCGTCTACCGAACCGGAGGCCTTTGGCCGTACCGCCGCCGAGGCGCAAGCAATGGGATTGCCGGTGATTGCGTCTGACCTCGGTGGTGCGCGCGAAACTGTGGAAGACGGGGTAACGGGGTTTCTGAGCCCTGCCGGGAATGGTAAGGCCTTGGCCGATTGTATAGGCCGACTCTTGGCGCTGTCACCGGCTGAAACAGCGGCGATGGGTGTTGCGGGGGCTATGCGGGTGCGGTCGCGATTTACGACCCGCGCCCTACAATCGGCCACAGTTTCGCTGTACCAGCGGCTGGTCCAACCATAGAAGTGACAGGAAGTGACGTGAACGCGGAGCGGATCTTAGTTATCGTTTTGGGAAGTTTGGGCGATGCGGTCTTGGCCCTTGCCCCGCTAGCAATGCTGCGCGCCCATCACCGCGATGCCGAAATCACCGTACTGACCCAGCGCGGCAATGTGCGGTTTCTGTCAAAATCACCCTTTGTCGACCGGGTCGATGTGCGCTGGCCGCAGACCAAGCTGGTCGACAAAGCCAAGTTCATCTGGTCGCTGCATCAAGAGCGCTATGCCATGGTCTATGATTTGACCAATAGCGCCGAAAGCGACGCCTTGTTCAAACTGCTGTGGCCATTGCAGCCGAAATGGTCGGGTGGGGCTGTTGGTTGCTCGCACCCCCATGTCGACCGCACGCGCCTGACTTTGCATCGACTGGACCGTCATGCAGAACAATTGATGACCTGTGGCGTCGGTCCGAAAGAGGGGTTTGCACCTGGTCTTTCGCCATTGCCGGACCTCAACTGGGTCGAATCAGTGGTGAAAGACCACACGAAACTGACCCCGCGACACCATGGCATTGGTGAACCCTTTGCCTTTCTGGCCCCTGAAGGTCCAGCGGCAGACCCAACTAAGCGCTGGCCGACTGCGCGCTATGGTGAATTGGCTTTGGCTTTAGAGGCCCGTGGCATTCAGCCTGTGTTGGTCGGGGGCCCTGCAGCGGTTGAACTGGCTGTTGAAATTCGTGCAATTGCGCCTAGGGCCCTCGATCTGGTTGCCCGCCTTGATGTGTTCCAATTCATTGGTTTAGCAAGACAATCTATTCTGGCGGTAGGCTCGGAAGGCGATATGGCGATCATCGCCGCTGCCTCTGGTGCCCCGACACTTGCCATCATCAACCCGAACGAAACCAGCGTACGCAAAGCCGCGCCTCGGGGCTCTGCCACCGTTGGCCTAGTCGCGCGCAACTTTGATACGATCCGTGTTCAAGATGTTTTGGCCGCCGCGCGCGCTGTTACGCCGACAATTCTTGAAGCACAAACATCATGACGCCTTGAAGGATTGTTCATTTACAGCCATTATCTAGATGTGCCCGGTGAAACCCGGGACAAAGGCATTTGCGGCACCAAACCGCGTAATTTATGGAGAGACGAACATCAGACGCCCTATGGCTGCAACGCCCACTAAAGACGGCCCCCGCATCAATGAAGATATCCGCGCCCCGCGCGTGCTTCTGATTGACGAGAATGGCGAAAAGCAAGGCGAGATGCCTTTAGCTGCAGCGCTTGATGCCGCGGCAGAGGCTGGGCTTGACCTCGTAGAAATCGCAGGAACTGCAAACCCGCCCGTGGTAAAGATCCTCGATTATGGAAAATTCAAATTCCAAGAGCAAAAGAAGAAGAATGAAGCGCGCAAGCGTCAAAAGGTTGTTGAGCTGAAGGAAATCAAGCTCCGCCCGATGATTGACGACCATGATTATGACGTCAAAGCCCGCGCCATGTCCCGCTTCTTCGAAGAAGGCGACAAGGTGAAAGTCACCCTGCGCTTCCGTGGCCGCGAAATGGCACACCAACATTTGGGGATCGACCTCCTGATGCGGGTTAAGCGCGACT
>CALRLV020000206.1:0-5585 GCA_943368895.1 Ferrovibrio terrae | reverse complement strand
CGCACCCAGCTTTAGGAGCGCCGTGACAATGCCAGAGCCAACGCCAGCAGCTTTGGCAAGGGCTGCGCGGGGGATCGGCTCTTGCGCGCAGGCGAGAACCCGCGCCCGCGCTTCATTGAGTTTGTCGGGCCGCAGCGATGTTGCCACTGCCAAGCGTTCAAATGGACCGGGGCCCAAGGCTTCAGGTTGTCGCAGCACCATGGCCAAAACTTGCCCCGGTGGGGTGACAAGATAGCGGGCGGCAAAATCGATGAATTGGCGCAAAGCGGGCGAGAAAGGCGGGCTCTCAAACCTGGACTTAACAGGCTTTAGATTGCTGCCATCGCTATCGGGCTTCACCGCCCAAACCACACCAATGCGCAGGTTTTGCCCCAAGGGCACTTCCACCACATCGCCCATAGCCAGTGTCAGCTCCGGCGGGACGACATAGTCAAACGCTTCCGGCAAAGGGAGGGGGAGAAGGACGGAAACAACTGCCATGCACTCCTCCTACGCGAGACGACGCGACTTGGGCAGGGGGGCGGTTCAGCCCTTCGGATGATTTAGGTAGAGGATCGCTGCGTCAGATTGGGGCGTGAGCTGCGCGCTTTAAGCGGCGACGCGGGTTTCAAACGCTACGCCGGACTTCACCAGATGGGTGACCGTCTCAATATCGCCCAGCGCGGTGGAGGTGGGTGCGTGGCGCGACAAGAGCATCTGCGCTCGCAGCGCGGTCTTGACGGCTTGGTCTTCATGAATCGCCCCAGCGCAGCCCGGTTCAAAACCCAAATAGCTGCCACATGCCCGGGCGAAGGATTGATGGATGCGGTCTGCTTCTTTTTTGTTCTTCACCCGATTGGCCAAAACCCCAATGCGCGCATTCGGTCTGCGGCTTTTCAGTAGCTTCACAAAGGCATAACCGTCGGTCAGCGAAGCGGGCTCATCCAAGGCGACGATCAGCACATCATCGGCATCGGCGGCAAGCTTCAGCATGGCATGGCCGATGCCCACTGCCAGATCGACAATCACGCGATCATAAGAAAAGCTCAAAGCCGAAATCCCTGCGGCGATACGTTGGACGTCGCGTTCGCCCAAATCGGCAAAGCTCGCGATTCCGTGGCTGCCGGGCAAAAGGTCAAAGCCACCGGGGCTTGCCGCGCCGCCGGCAATCCGCATGACGGCTTCGGCTAAAGTCGCTTCCCCATCCATGACATGGGCGAGGGTGAGATCGGGCTGCACACCCAATTGAATGTCAACATTGGAAAGGCCCAAGTCGCCATCGACCAGAAGAACGCGTTCGCCTTGCTCAGCCAAAGCGCGCGCCAGCGAGACCGCAATAAACGTCTTGCCGACTCCACCTTTGCCGGACGCGACAGCGACGATGCGACCGGGCGGCTTGCGGGTTGGAAAGGGGACGATTTTGGTTGCAGAATCGCTCATGCCGCATCCTCTGCTTTGATGTCATCAAATGGCTCGAGTAAGAGCGCAGCGACCCGGTGTGCGGAGGCCAAGGCTATGCCGCCTGTGATAAAGGGGGTGGCTGAAATCTGTGCCAAGGCGATGTCTGCCTTGTGCAAGGCAAAGACCGCCGAGGCCCGCCGTTTGGTAAGGTCGAACCGCGTCACAATCGCCCGTTTGGTACCAATCTCCGCAAAGGCCTGACCCAAGTCCTCGAGGTCTTCATAGCGCAGATCCGCCGGCATGCAGAGGATGGGTTCTAATCCCACTTCTTGCACCAATCGTTGCGTGGAGCGCATGTCAGAGGGCTGCATCGGGCTGGCAGCGGCGGCGTCTACAAAGACACACTGGCCTGCTTGCCGCGCTTGTTTGGTCAGGCGTGACAGGTCTTGCAACGTCGTGGCGGTTTCAAACGGCGTGCCCAAGCGATCGGCCATGGCCCGCAATTGCTCGGCCCCGCCGCAGCGTTCGCTATCAACAGAGATCAACAGCGCCTCATAGCCAACGGCCAAGGCCCGCGTCGCAAGCTTGGCAACAGCCGCCGTTTTGCCTGCACCTGGGGGGCCAACCAACACGACAGGGCGGGTGGGGGCAGCCTCAATCGGCTCAAACTTCAGCTTTTGCGACAGGGATTCTGAGAGGGCTTGGCGCAATTGGGCGTGGTCGCTCAGCGTCATGGCCAGGGCCTGCTCACGCGTCAACCCAGCCCGCGTCCAGAACAGGGCCAGACGCGAAGGTTTGGGCTTGTCAGCTGTGGGCTCTGTCTTGGATGGTGCGACTTGTTTTGGAGGCGAGGCAGAGACCGTTTTAGCAATAGGCTTGGTGATCGCGGGCGCTGGCTTTGGCGCTGAGTCCTGCTGGGGGGCCTTGGCTGCGGCCTGCCGACCCAGAAGTGCTGCTGTGCCCCGACTGGTGATGGGGGCTGACTTTGGCTTAGGCATTGGCGCAGGCGGGACAATGTCTACCGGTGCCGGACGTGGCGCTTCAACCATGAAGTCTTCTGGTTTGAAATGCTGGGCTAAAGTTTCTTGCTTGGCGGTCTGACCTAGGAGTGGCTTTTCCCGAGGTGGGGCGACGGCGGACTTTGCGCGCGGTTTGGTGCCGGGTTCCGCCGAGGCGCTGATTTCAATGCCACCGCGCGTGCTGCGCCAGCTTAAAACCACTGCCTTTGGCCCAAGCTCTGCTCGCACCTGCGCAATGGCCTCGGGCAGGGTGGATGCAAAGTAGGTGAAGACGCGCATCAATCAGTCACCCTAGACACTGCCCAAGGTGCGCAGCTTGGCCTTTGGATGGATTTCGTTCTGGCTCATCACCATGGTCTGGGCGCGGAAGCGCTCAATCAGCGAGCGAACATAGGGGCGAATGCCGCCAGAAGTCAGAATGACAGGGATTTCGCCAGTCTGAGCTGCACGGTCCAAAGCAATTCGAACGGCTTGCACAAACTCATGCACTTGGCTGGGGGCCAGTGCCAATTGACGGTCGCCACGCTCGCCAACAATGGCTTCTGAGAAAGCCTGCTCCCACTTGGGCGAGAGCGCGACAATCGGCAGCGAGCCGTCGGGGCTGCGGTTTTGGAAACAAATCTGGCGGGCCAGCCGCGCACGGACATGTTCGACCATCGAAACCGCATCCATCGAGGTGGCTTCTGAAATGGCTTCCATGATGGTGGCAAGGTCACGGATCGACACACGCTCGCGTAGCAGGCTTTGCAGCACGCGCTGAACCGTCGCCCACGAGACTTGGGCGGGGATGGTGTCTTCCACCAGCTTCTGGTGCTCTTTCGACAATTCCTTCATCAGGCGCTGGACTTCAGCAATCGATAGAAGCTCGGCCATATTGTCCTTCACCACTTCGGTCAAATGAGTGGTGAGAACGGTAGCTGGATCGACAATCGTATAACCCTTGAAGGCAGCTTCCTCGCGGAAGCTTTCCGCCACCCAAGCAGCAGGCAGGCCGAAGGCAGGCTCTTTGCAAGGCTCGCCAGGCAGATTTGGCGTTTCACCTGCTGGGTCCATCACCAAAAGATGACCGATGCGCAACTCGCCTTCGCCAGCTTCCATCTCCTTTACGCGGATCGAGTAATTGTTGTTGGGCACTGCCATATTGTCCAAGATCCGCACTGCCGGCATGACAAAGCCCAGTTCTTGGGCGATCTGTCGGCGTAGCGCTTTGATCTGATCGGTGATGCGGCGACCTTGAACGTCATTGACCAGAGCCAAAAGGCCATAGCCGAGCTCGATCTTTAATTCATCAATCGATAGTGCCGTGGCGATGGGCTCATCTTCTTCCGGCTTTGGTGGCGCGTTAGCTGCGTCATAAGCAGAGACATCGGCTGTGAACTTCTTGTCAGCTTCGGCCTTCCAGAGCTTATAGGCCAAATAGCTAGCACCCGCCCCGATCAACCAGAATGCGATCATGGGCATGCCAGGCAGAACGCCAGCGATGAAAGCCGTCGCAGCCACCATGCCCAGTGCTTGCGGGCTGCCTGCCAACTGGCGAGCCAGCGCAGTTTCAGCGGCTTCTTCAACACCTGCTTTGGCGACCAACATACCGGCAGCGAGTGAAATGATCAGGGCGGGGATCTGGCTGATTAGGCCGTCGCCAATGGTCAATTGGGTGTAGGTCGTGCCCGCTTCGCTGAAGCTAAGGCCTTCTTGCGCCATGCCGATGATCATGCCGCCAATGACATTAATGGCGGTGATGATTAGGCCTGCTACCGCGTCACCGCGCACAAACTTAGATGCACCATCCATGGCCCCAAAGAAGTTGCTTTCGCCTTCAAGTTCCTTCCGGCGGCGACGGGCTTCTTCTTCATTGATCAGTCCTGCCGACAAATCAGCATCCACAGCCATTTGCTTGCCGGGCATGGCGTCCAAGCTGAAGCGCGCCGCAACTTCGGCGATACGGGTCGAACCCTTGGTGATAACGACGAAATTGACGATCACCAAGATGATAAAAACAATAATCCCGATGACGAAATTACCGCCCATGATGAAGTCACCAAAGGCGGCAATGATCTCACCGGCTGCATCTGGGCCTTCATGGCCATGGCTTAAGATCAAGCGGGTCGAAGCGATATTCAGGCCAAGCCGGAACATGGTTGCGACCAAGAGAACGGCCGGAAAGGCGCTAAATTCCAGCGGCTTGCGGATAAACAATGCCGTCATCAGGATCAGCACAGAGCTTGTGACCGAAATCGCCAACAAAAAGTCCAGCAGGAAGGGCGGCAGGGGGATGATCAGGAGGACCACCAGCCCAACAACCCCAACCCCCATCAAAACTTGGCCTGTCATCACCCCTGAAAAGAAGGTCGACAGGCTGAATTGCGGGGCTTTAGGGTTCGTGCCAATTCCTGCGGAAGTGTCGGTCATGGACTAGGCTTATCCGTATACAAAGCGGGGTTCATTGGCACCGGGCGCTGGCACATCAATGCCCGCATCCATGTAGAGCTTCAGCTTGTTGCGCAGCGTGCGGATTGAGATGCCGAGAATTTGGGCGGCATGTGTCCGATTGCCATAGCAGTGCTTCAGCGTGTCGAGGATCATTTCCTGTTCCACCGCTTCAATCGTGCGCCCGACAAGATTCGCAGGTGCGCTTTGCACCGCTTGAGCAGCCAAAATGGCTTGTCCGGCGGTGGCGACATGCGGGTTCAGGGCCGAAGCCGTGCCCAAAGCTGATCCGTCGGGGAGGCGAATGTCGCCAATCTCAATCTCTGGCCCAGCCGACAGCAGGACGGCGCGGTGCATGGCATTTTCCAATTCACGAACATTGCCGCGCCAAGGATTGGTCTTGATGGCATCCAATGCGACGTTTGAAATGCCCTTTGGCTTGAGGCCATTGGCGGTGGTGTATTTCTTGATGAAATAGGTCGATAGCGCGACCAAGTCGCCCGGACGGTCGCGCAAGGGCGGAATACACAGATTGACGACGTTCAGGCGGTAATAGAGGTCCTCGCGGAACTTGCCGGCGCGTACATCCTCTTCCAAATTCCGGTTGGAGGTCGCCAGGATGCGGATATTGATCGGCACGGGCTTGGAACCACCCACCCGGTCAATCACCCGCTCTTGGATGGCGCGCAATAGCTTGGCCTGCAGGCGAATGTCCATCTCGCTGATTTCGTCGAGCAGAAGTGTGCCGCCATCGGCTTC
>CALRLV020000205.1:0-5592 GCA_943368895.1 Ferrovibrio terrae | reverse complement strand
GCGCTCAACCAATTGAATCCAAACGCCATTGTCTAATTCAATCTCTTGAGCCAATTCGTCGTATCGATCTGGACGTTGCGACTTCACCCGCTTAGCAGCGGCAGCTGATACGGCCGTGTAAGAAGCGCCAGCTTGCAGGATGGAGCCGTCTAAACCAAACGTCTTGGCAAAGCCGCCATTCCAAAGGATCAAGCGCCGATCCTTGGACCACAGCGCAAACGGGCCGGAGATGGAATCGATGGCGTCACGCAAGCGGCGTTCAGCGGCCGCGACACGGGCTTCAGAGTTACGTTCTTCGGAGACATCGATCGAGACGCCAATGGCGCGAATGGCACCGGGGCGCTGGCGATCCACCGCTGCACGACCTCGTAACTGGACATGGGTCACCCCAGCGGCACGGGTGATTTTAACGACGACATCTAACACTCCAATCTGGGCGGCAGATGCCAAAGCTGCACGCAGACGGGCTTGATCTTCCGCACTCAAAGCCTGCAAGACTTCATGCGTGTCAAATCGCCCGGCACCAGAGAGGCCGAAAGTTTGGGCTAGCCTTTGGGTCAGATAGACGCGGTCATTGGTGATGTCCCAATCCCAAACCCCACAGCGCGCCCCTTCAATTGCGACCCGCAAGCGGCGCTCTGCATCTCGCATCTGCACGCGCGCCGTCGCGAAGCGCTCTGCCTGACCTTGCACCAAGAACCAAATCCCGGCGGCAGCCAAGACAGGCCCGAGGAAAAGGAGGCCAAACATGATGGCACTGCGCAGCCAAGCCGCTTCAATCGGGCCCCGATCGCGCGACACAAAGGCCGTCAAGCCATTCTCAGCCACGGCTGTGCCCAGCACAATATTCTGGCCGTCCAAATCCCGGCTGTAAAAGCCCAAGGCCGATCCAGCCGCAGGCGGTGATTTGACGCCAAAGGCAGCAAGGGCCCCTTGGGTGGACACTGTTTTGAAGGCGGGCTGGACTGAGATTAGATTGCCGCCGGGCTCTCCCACGCCCACACGCCGTCCGGGCCCTAGCGCGTCGAGACCTTTAAACGTGACAAAAGCCGCCAAGGCACCGCCATCGACTGTCCGTACGGCAATGGCTGGCGAATAGCGACCACCACCCAGAGCGACAGCGCCACTCCATCCATCGGCTTTGGCCAATTGGGCTGCAGCCGCCAATGCCCCAATATCGCTAGAGGAAGCAGAGCCTTGGGAGACCAATACGCCTTTACTGTCAAAACTTGCAACGGCTTGCAGGCCAGGTGCGGTCGCCGCCACAATCGCCCCATTGGCCATGCCAAGCCCAGCTGCAGCAACAAGGCCTGCGCGTGCTTCCCGAATGGACGCATCCATTTGCGAGGTAATCAGACGCGCTTCAGCCGCCGCTTCATGGGTGGCGTCGCGGTGAAAACGATCATAGTCGCGCTTGGCCAAAAGGAGGATGACGGCAGCAAAAAGCGCGCACAAGACAAGCGTGATGGCAACCGGCCATTGGCCGTTCATCTCGTCGTCTTTAGGTGCCGCTTTGGCCATTTACTTACCCGAATCAGAGAGATCTCACCCTCATTTGCCGAAAGGGTAAAGGAGTTCTTAACGTGACGTCTAGGGCTGGGTATGAGCTTCCTGTGAACCATTCTCACAATTTGCAGGCGACCATGCACGCCGGCCATGTGCGGGACGTTTCCGGGCAGTCCAAGCAGGCGCGTCGAAGCGACTAGGTCAGGCGATCAAGCCGTCATAGATTTTTGACAGGATTTCACGCGTATTGGCTGACAAGGAATTGCGGTCCAACAAGACCTGAAGATTTGCTCGCGCCAGTTTCTGTCGGGGTTCATTCACGCGCGCACAAGATTCAAAGACGGTACCCAATCGGGCGGCAAGGGCCCCATTCGTGCCGTCGACTTCGGCAATGAGCGTGGCAATTGCCTGATAGCCAGCCCCATCCGCACGGTGAAAGGCAGCCGGGTTTCCGCTCGCAAACGCCCCACCCAAGGCACGAACGCGATTGGGGTTGAGCAAGGTAAAGGCAGGGTCAGAACGGAGGTTCCTAAACGTTGCCAATGGGTCTTCGCAAATGGCCATGGCCTGGATCCTGAACCACTTGTCCATCACCAAAGCATTGTCTGAAAACCGAT
This sequence comes from Ferrovibrio terrae, assembly GCA_943368895.1. Taxonomy (GTDB): domain Bacteria; phylum Pseudomonadota; class Alphaproteobacteria; order Caulobacterales; family Aquidulcibacteraceae; genus Aquidulcibacter. The sequence goes on along the minus strand of CALRLV020000205.1, from coordinate 3,469 downwards.
CTTTAAAGGCCGCCAATGCCCCGTGATAACGTGGCCCGCCAAATTGCGAGAGGCCATCCAGCGCGCTCATCATGTCGGTCATGTTGCGAGCGGCAAAGAACGTATTTTCAGCGCGCATGGCTGCCCGGTCGGTTCCACTGGCGCACAAAAGGTCGAGACAAGCCGCCATTAAGGCACGCTGGCCTGCGGCTTGCGCACTGGCCGAAAAGGCTTGTGCTGGGTCATACATCGCAAAGCACGCGCTCAATTCTGCGTCGAGCTGCTCTGCCAACAAGCTACGCACAAAGGCGCGCGCTGCCAGCAAATTGGACGGGTCGCACAGCTTTTGCAGCTGCATCAACTCACTCACATCGGGCAAACGCACCAAGAGCGCTGCAAAGGCGGGGTCTCGCGCTGCATCGGCTAAAGCACCTTGGATCGCGCGGGCAAGATCTTGCGGCACTTCAGGTTCTTGGCCTGCTGCAAGGCTTTGGGCCACCGAGAGCAAGGTGTTGCGTGCAATCGTCTGGGTCGATTCCCAGCGCACAAAGGGGTCTGTATCGCAGGCCGCCAAAAGCGCCAGATCGCTAGCGCTTTGATTGGTGATCAAGCGAACGGGGGCGGAGAATCCCCGCATATAAGAAACAACTGGCCGTTCGCTCACACCTTCAAACTGCAGCTCAAGTTCAGAGCTCGCCATCGGGATCAACCAATCGTCGGCCGCGACGTCGGTGTCAGCTAAGCGCAAGTGTAGGGGCGCGCCATTTGGGCCAAAAAATGCCATCGAAATGGGAAGCGGCACCCAAGACTTTTGGTTTTGGCCAGGTGTATCGGGGGTGGATTGCTGAAAGCGGATCGTCAGCTTTTGGGTTTCCACATCATAGTCGGAGTTGGCTTCTAAACAGGGCGTGCCTGCCTGATCATACCAGCGCTCAATCCCATGAAGTTGGTTGCCGGTGGCAGTTCGCATGGCATGCAACCAATCTTCGATCGTCGCTGCGGTCCCGTCATTTTCGGCAAAGTAGAGGTCTGCGCCTTCCAGAAAGGCGTCACGGCCAACGAGAGTTTGCAAAACACGGATAATCTCTGCCCCTTTTTCATAAATGGTGGCAGTGTAGAAATTATCGATTTTCACATAGCTTTTGGGACGAACTGGATGGGCAAGAGGGCCTGAATCTTCGGGGAATTGCCGTGCACGTAGGGCTTTCACGTCCTTGATCCGCTTTACCGCGCGAGATCGTTGATCGGCGGAAAATTCCTGATCGCGAAAGACGGTGAAGCCTTCCTTCAGCGACAATTGGAACCAGTCACGACACGTCACGCGATTGCCAGACCAATTATGAAAATACTCGTGCGCGACAACCGCTTCAATAGCCTCATAATCGGCATCAGTCGCAGTGGTCTCGTCGGCCAGCAAGAGCGCAGAGTTGAAAATATTGAGGCCTTTGTTTTCCATCGCCCCAAAATTGAAGTCCGCCACAGCCACGATGTTAAACATATCGAGGTCATATTCCCGGCCAAAAACCTCTTCATCCCAAGTCATAGATCGCTTCAGCGCGTCCATGGCATAAAGGGCGCGTGAGGCTGCGCCCTTGTCGACATAAATGCACAAATCAACCGTCCGGCCCGAACGGGTTACGAATTGATCTTCAAGCGTATCAAAGCCGCCTGCGACCAAGGCAAACAAATAGGACGGTTTTGGGTGCGGGTCATCCCAAGCAGCCCAATGGCGGCCATCGTCATAGTGTCCAATGGCAACGCGATTGCCGTTGGACAAGAGCGATGGAAAGTCTGCTTCTGGGGCTTCAACGCGGACGTGGAACCGGCTCATCACATCGGGGCGATCCGGCCAGAAGGTGATGTGACGAAAGCCTTCTGCCTCACACTGGGTGCAAAAGCGTCCAGCGGACATGTAAAGGCCTGACAGGGCGGTATTTGCCGCAGGATTGATCGCGACTTTGGTCTCGAGCTTAAAGGAATCTGGTACGCTCTTGAGCGTCAGGCCGTTCTCGTCGAGCTGATAGTCCTTCAGGCTTAAGGGCTGGCCATTGATCTCAACAGACAAGAGTTCCAGTCCAACACCATCGAGTTTGAGCGCTTCGCCTTTGGCCCATTCGTGTGGCTTGCGGTCTAAGATCAACCGCGATGTCACGATGGTTCTCGCTGGGTGAAGGTCAAACACCAACGACGTGTGGGAGATCGAAAAAGGATAGGGGCGATAGTCCTGAAGGCGGACGGGGACATGTTCTTGAGTGCGCATTGAATAGACTTAGCCCGCCAAGGGTGGCCTTGTCCAAACCTTTTTGTTCGCATTTGTCGATCCAAAAGCCCACCCGATTTGGTCTAAACTCGAACGAACCCATAAAACTTCTAGTGCCAGAAACACGCCAAATTAACTTTGGAAGCTTAAAGATCGGGCGCGTAAGCATGAAATGCACAAGTGAGGTAATTATGGCGCTCGATCACGACCCCCGGCTCGCAGCAGGATCACCTAATCCTGCCCCCGCAGGTCCGCGCCCCCAAACTCCTCCGCCGTCGCTGGCACAAATGCCGACTTCAGTGACTTCTCGCTCGCTCAATCCAACCAGTGCGGCAGATTTGATTGCTCAAGTTCAAAGCGGCTTGGTTGCGGCAGGCGTTGGCCGAGATGACTCAGAAGCTCAACGCAAAGCCTTTGAACGCCGCGCTATGGAGCAACCCTCAGAACGCATGATTGGTCGGGTGACCTTTTGTAACGGTGCGCGGGCGACCATTTCTACCATGGCGGACAATCTCAGCGAAGCTTCGTCGGACTTTTGGTCGGTAGGTCGATTAATCTCCATCACCGTTGGCAAGGTCCGCGTTGTTGCGCTGGTCTATGAGATGAGTACCGATAGCTCGGTTTGGGACCCCAATGCTGCGAACGCCGTTAGCGTTCAAGTCGAATTGATGGGAGAAATTTCTGAGGATGCCCATGGCCGTACGCGGTTTCAACGCGGCGTGTCGCGCTATCCTCAAGTTGGGGCTGTAGCCCACAAAATCCGTGCGCGCGACCTAGAAGTCATGCATGACCTTGGCGACCGCAAATCGGTTGAAGTTGGTCGCTTGTCCCAGAATGCCGATATTCCTGCCACCATCAGCGTGAACGACCTTTTGACGCGTCACTTTGCGGTTGTTGGGACGACGGGGGTTGGTAAGTCCTGTTCTTTGACGCTTTTGGTTCGCCAATGCTTGAGCGTGAAGCCCGACCTGCGTGTCATCTTGCTCGATCCGCACAATGAATTCTCTGGTGCCTTTGGCTCGCTTGCCCAAGTGCTGGATTCAGCCACACTCGAGTTACCCTTCTGGTTGTTCAGGTTTGAAGAGCTTGAAGATGTAATCTTCCGCGGCAAAACCATCCCTGAAGAGGCTGAGATTCTGCGGGAAGTCTTGGCGCAAGCTAAAACCAACTTCCAGAATGAAAAGTCGGGTGCGACCGCTGCTGGCCTGGTTCGCAAAGCTTTGGATGTTG
>CALRLV020000204.1:0-5595 GCA_943368895.1 Ferrovibrio terrae | reverse complement strand
GAATGGCGCGCTGCTTCATCAAGTCGATCAAGCGGCCGGGGGTGGCGATCAAGATGTCGACGCCACGCTCCATTGAGCGGATCTGCTTGCGGATATTGGCCCCGCCATAGACCAAAGCGCCCGACAGGCCGACGAATTTCCCGTAAGTACGCAAGCTGTCGGCGATCTGGCCAGCCAATTCGCGCGTTGGGCACAAGATGAGGGCGCGGCAGGCGCGAGCACCAGCATGAATGCGCCGCTGGCTCAAATGGTGCAGCAAAGGCAAAGCAAAGGCTGCGGTCTTGCCCGTACCGGTTTGGGCGAGGCCCAAAATGTCAAGCGACTGCATGGCCGGCGGAATAGCTTGCATTTGGATGGGGGTAGGGTGCTCATAGCCTTCGCCAGCGATGGCGTTCAAAATAGGCTCGGCAAAGCCGAAATCGGCAAAAGTAGTCATGGTTTAGTCGTCTTTCACACGTCAAAGCGTGCGGTATCGCCCCCGTCACTTGGGGTGCGCACACGCGTCTGGGACGGACCTGACCTTGAGTTGCTTGCTGCCAGGCGCGCCAAATAGGGCTAACCTTCGCCCGGTGTGGCCTCGCGAAAACAAACACGGCCACTTGCAACGCCCAGACGGCGGAAAGCGATGAAAGAGCCATTGTGGCTCTGATGTGGGACGTGCACTTAAACTCGGGCAGATCGGGGGGGCAGAAGCCCCTCACACCTGACTTAGCTGCCGAGTGCTTCCAGGATCGTTTTCACACAAAGTGCCATTAAAACGAGTGAAGCCAAGGCAAACACCGCGAAGCGCGCAGCAACCAAATTAACGGTCGCTTGCACTAGCGAATGCAGTACACGAAGCCCCACATAGCCCCAAGCGAGCTGAATTGAAAGCCCATCGGCCCAATTTCCCACATGCGCGGTCAAAGCCAACGCGTAAAACAGGGTTGGTTGCTCGTGCAAATGGTTATAATTATGGGCCACTTGCGCCACTTTCATGGGCAAAACGTCCAAACTACCCGGTTTTGCCGCCCCTTGCGGGTCAATCTTGTGTTTTTGCATAGCTGGTAGTCGGGTGGCATACATCCATACCCACATGACCAAAGTCCAAGCGATAAGCGCCAAAATTGGTAGTAACATCGTAGGCCCTCCCCAGAGCATTATTTTGTGCGTGGCAGTCTAGGACGGGATTGGCTGGATGGGAAGGTGGGGTCGCTGAGACGGCCTAATTGCTGTCCGACGGAAGTACTTTGGAGGGCGGCAGCTCAACAGAAACTTCAGCCGTTAAACCCGGACGCAATTCCACTAAAATGACCAAGCCAAACAGACAGGCAAGGACGGCCCAGATTTTTGGTACCAAAAATGTCTCGTCGAGACTGCGTGATCTCGTCTTGATCCATCTTTGGACGGTAAAAATCGCCAAGCCAATCGTTACAAGGAGTAAGAATGCGTAACTAACCAAATAAGCCATTGCGAAAGTATTGTTGGGCTCATCTCCGGGGGCAAGAAACGCAAATCTCTCCGACCATACACTCATTGCACCGCTTAGGATGACCAATGCGGCTAGGACGTTAAGGCGTCTATCCACCTAATTCACCCCGGGTCCCAAATGCTCACGCAGGAAGGCCTCAAGCTCAGTCAACATTTGTTGGCGCGTTTCGGTACGCGAAAGCCAATGATCTTCGCCTTTGAGCTCAACCAATTTGTAGGGCTTTCCGGCGGCTTTCAGGGCACTGGCCATAATGGTGCTTTGCTCAAAGCGCACAACCGTATCATCTCTTCCATGCATCAAGAGGATGGGCGCGCGCACTTGATCGGCTAAACGACGCGGCGAGGCCGCTTCCATCGCCGCGCGATCATCGGCCCCAATATGGTCAGACCAATAATTCACATTGGCAGCGCGTGCTGTGCCCGCAGTGGCCTTTTCCTGCTCAATCATCTTGGGCAGGTCCGCAACGCCCGCCACAGAAACCACGCAGCGATAAAGCTCGGGCGTCAAAGTTGCCCCCGCCAATGCCGCATAGCCGCCATAGCTGGCCCCAACGATGCAAATCTTTTTGGGATCACTCAGGCCCTCCTTGACCGCCCAAGCCACGGCATCGGACACATCATCCTGCATGCGTTTGCCCCATTGGCGCCGCCCAGCAAGCCTATGGGTTTTGCCAAAGCCTGTTGAGCCGCGGAATTGGGGTTGGATCACAACATAGCCGCGCGTTGCCATGAATTGCGTCCAATAGTCAAAGCGTGGTTCGTCGCGCGATTCCGGCCCGCCGTGTGGAAAGATGATAGTCGGGGCGTTTTTGATGTCTTGGGTGCCCGGTGGCAGCGTTACATAGACGGGAATTTCTGCCCCATCGCGCGCCTTAAACGTCGTGGCTTGGAGCGTCCCCATGGCTACGTCTTTGAGGCCGGGATAGGCTTCCCCCAGCCGCGTCAATTTTGGGCCCTCGACATTGAGCATCACATATTCTGGTGGCGTTGAGGGTGTTTCAATGCGCGCCACAATCTTTTTTCGGTCTTGAGTCGTGTCTGTGATGGATACTATTTTGTCGGGGAAAGTCGCTTCAAGCGTGGCTTGAGCTGCTTGAAAGTCAGGGCTGATCATCTGGTCCATCGGCTCTAAGCCACCGATTGAGACTCCAATGACGACGTCTGACCATGGGTCCGGAAAGACCGATTCAAGCTCCGTGCCGTCGGCACGCAGGAAAGTCGTGGTCGCCCCTGTCTTGGGGTCCATCGAAAAAAGTTCGCCAAACTCTGATTCAAATGGCTTGGCGAAGATAATCCTTCCCTGCCGCGAGAGCCCCATCAGAGAGATCCCGCCGCTGGGCGTATTGTCCAACCGCAAGGCTTCCCAATATTGCTTGTTCTCACCGAGTAAGAACAATTTGGTCGTCATACGCTCGGGATCATGATCGACGCGGGCGAGCGGCGAGCCGGTGCGATCGGTGATCCAGTCCACCGTGTTGGTATTGCCCAGTGCCTTGGTCACGACCTGGACGCCATTGGTCGCGACCTCATACAGGTTCAGCGAGACCATGTCGGAATTGTTCACGTCATAAGCCGACATGATCACACGGTTTGGTGTGTCGGGCAGCAGGGAGTGCAAACTGACGCCGGAATTATACTCGCGGACCATCCCGCCAGTCGCTAAAAGGTTGCGGATATTGGCGGTTTCAAAGTCGAATGAAAAGGTGCGATAAATTTCTGATTTCGGGCCAAATCCACGGATTGTGTCGCTGGCGGTGATGAGAATGTCGCCACCATCTTCAAAATAGAGACTGCGCAGCTTCTTATCACCAACCGAAACGCCTACTGTCTTTTTGCTGGGCAAATCCAAGACACGGACTTGGGTTTCTCCAGTTGCTGTCGTGAAGCCAAAAGCAATCCGATTTCCATCCGCTGAAATCGACACACGCGAGATGCTCGGCGCGGCGGCGAAGGCCTCGGCGGTGGCTGGTGGTGTTTTGGCGGTACCTAGGTTTGGAAATATTAAGGCGATAGCCATGGAACTGGAAATGATAGTCGAGAATAATTTGCTACGCATGCACGCCTCCAATGAAGTCCAGACTGCTACATGTTTCCCGTTTAAGCAATCCCATGTCCAAGCGCGACCTTAGCGTCGTGGGCCTGACCAGTCTGTCAGGTGGATGAGAGGGCAAAGCGCAGTTAAACCGCCGCTTGCTAAGTGCATCGGGCAGTCGCATGGTGGGTTAAAATCATACTCTTGGGGGGCAACATGCGTTCACTGCTTTTATCGACTGTTTTGGCTTGTGTGGCCGTAGGTGCCGCGCACGGTCAGACCCCACCGCCAGCGTCGCAGGCCACTTTTATTCATGTCGGTCGCCTGATCGCAGAGCCTGGCACGCCGCCAACCACCGCTAAAACGCTGATCGTTCGCGATGGCAAGATTGAAGCGATCCGCGACGGCTATATCGCCCCTGTGGCGGGCGCACTGCTGGTTGACCTAAAGGCCAAGACTGTCATGCCTGGCCTGATCGACAGCCACGTCCATCTCTTGTCCGAATTGTCGCCATCCAGCCGTTTGAATACGGTCACTAAGGAAGAAAGCGATTTGACCCTCGATGGCTTGGTCAATGCGCAAAAGTCTTTAAAGGCAGGCTTCACGACGGTGGTCGATCTGGGCGCGGATGGGCACCACACGATTTTCGCGCTGCGCGATCAGTTTGCTTCCGGTCGCTTGATGGGGCCGCGCATCCTCGCGGCAGGCGCTGCACTCAGCCCAACGGGTGGGCATGGGGATGTGCATGGCTTCCGGGAAGACATCATGCACGTCATGGGGCCAGAGAGCGTGTGTAATGGCGTCGATGATTGTCGCCGTGCTGTGCGCGAACAAGTCAAGGCCGGGGCTAATATCATCAAGGTCACGGCAACCGGTGGGGTGTTGAGTAATACGGCCAGCGGCCTCAGCCAACAATTCTTCGATGATGAGTTAAAGGCGATTGCCGATACCGCCCATCTCTTGGGCAAGACAGCCACGGCACATGCCCATGGCAAGGGCGGGATAGAAGCAGCCTTGCGGGCGGGCTTTGATAGTATTGAACATTCAAGTTATGCCGATGCAGAGACCTTTGCCCTCTATAAGGCCAAAAATGCCTGCGTAGTTCCAACGCTGCTGGCTGGAACAACCGTGACTGAAATGGCGAAGGCTGGCGGCACCTTGACGGGCGCGCAGGCGGCCAAGGCTTTGACGGTCGGGCCGCTGATGATCAATATGCTCAGTCGCGCGCGTGAAGCTGGCGTCTGCGTGGTGTTTGGCACCGATAGCGGTGTGTCGCGTCACGGCGATAATGCGCGCGAGTTTGAACTGATGGTCCAAGCAGGCTTCACCCCAGCCGAAGCCCTGCGCAGTGCAACGGTCGGCGGCGCGGCCCACCTTGGCCTGTCGGATCAAATCGGGACCTTAGCACCGGGCAAAGCGGCAGACATCGTCGCCGTGACAGGCGATCCCTTGGCCGACATTTCCCTCTTGCGCAAAATTGAATTTGTCATGGTGGGCGGCCGCATCGCGAAGGAATAGGTCTGCTTCAACCTCAAACGCGGTCATCCCGGACGGCGAAGCCGAGTCCCAGACCTTGTGCCGCTAACTCACTGAGGTCCCCGCTCTTCGCTGACGCTCCGGCGGGGATGACATTGTTTTGGATGGCTTTTATCTAGAAGCGCTTTGGTGCCCAATCTGGTCACCCAACCGCTTTGAATAGCGTGTTCGGGCGATTTGTCGCGTCAAGTCCAGATTTCCGTTGGAAATCTGCCGCGTAGCGGCGCGAAGCGGACTTGACCCGTCAAATTGCCCACAAACAATCGAATTTGGCCTTTGGTGTAGGCAAGGCCTGCACCAAAGCCTTCCAGATTAAAAAATTTCCTCAACCATGTCATCCCGGACGGCGCAGCCGATCCGGGACCTCCTCCCGCATAGTCCCCTGAGGTCCCCGCTCGCAGCTCACGTTCCGGCGGGGATGACATCGTGGGGGTGGGGAGTGCGTATGGATAAAAATCTATCCCACACCTAACTAACCCCAGCTAATCTTGTCCCTGTTCGCAACAAGGAGGCCTAATCGTTTTAGCGGCGGTTCTGGTTGCGGAATGGATAAGCGG
>CALRLV020000203.1:0-5647 GCA_943368895.1 Ferrovibrio terrae | reverse complement strand
TTGGTGCGGACTGAGGCCAAACGGCAAACTCTCATGGCTCAACTGACCCAAAGGCTTGCCCCGAGAGTCGATGCGCACTAAATGACGGCTCCCCGATGCGTTGGCTGGGTAGCTCAGCTGGTTAGAGCGCACGACTCATAATCGTGAGGTCGAGAGTTCAAGTCTCTCTCCCGCCACCATCGGGCCTTCTTCCTTTGAAAATTTAGGCTGCGTTTGCTTGTGCTTCAGGAGCAGAAGTACCGACTGGCGCGTCGACACTGCCGTCGGCCGTCGGAGACTTGCCGCGCTTGGCCCCAGTGGCCTGCGCCCCCCGAAAGCTCGCCCCCAGCATATCGACGTCATAGAACAGGGCCTCGCGAATATCGGCTTGGTCGAAATTGGCGTAGCGCATTTCAGCGCCGGTGAAGTCGGTTGCTTTGGTCTTGTCTGCACTAATGCGCAATGGACTAAGTTTCGCGTTGCGGAAGTCGGCCTTTTTCAAGCGCGCGCGCGAGAAATTTGCCCCGCGCAAGTCAGCGCCTGCAAAACAGGCTCCGCGTAGATCGGCTTCAGAGAAGTTCGCACCTTGCAACTGCGTCGATAGAAAGCGCACACCGACCCCATTGCATTTAACTGCGGAAATAGCGGTCAGGCGCATGCCCTTAAACATAGACGCCATCGGGCGCAGGTCTTCCCCATCGAATTTCGCATGCTTGCCGGCGCTGCCATTGCTTTCCCACCAAGCTTGGTGGTCATTGGCCATGTTTTCGAGTTGGATGGCGCGAATCTTTGCACTGTCGGACGGGTCGCCCAAAGCTCCTTTCGCCATTTTCGGGTCGATCTTGCCATAACCCAGGGCCACGCCGGTTAGAATAGCATCTTCGAAATGCGCGCCTTCCAGCCTCGCACCGGTCAAATCCGCGTCTTGCAAATCGGCACCAGCCAGATTGCAATCCTTTAAAATAGCCCCAGACAGCTTCGCGCCCTTCATCGAACAGTCTTGGAAGTCAGCACCTTTGGCTTGCACGCCATTGAATTGTGATCCGTCGAGCGTGGCACCGACAAACAAAGTGCCTTCGGCATCGCCGGGCCGCATGCGGTGTTTGACGACCATCATGCCGTTCTTCTTGTCGGCTACTGCAACTTCGCCTTCGCGAAAGTCCGATTGGGTCAAGTCTGCGTGAGAGAGGTCCGCCCCGCGCAAGTTGGCCCCGCGCATATCCGCCTTCGCCATGCGCGCGCCGCGTAAGTCTGCTTTACGGAAATCACAGGCAAACAAGATGGCGCGTTCAAAAATCGTCTTGATCAGTTTAGCATTTTCGAAAACGCAACCGGTCAGCTCAGCATCGGCCAGATTACGGCCGGAGAGGTCGATCCCAGAGAAGTCGACAAATTTCAAAGAGGCCCGCTTGCCACCTGGAATCCCGTTTGCATAGCGTTCATGGAGCTTCAAGACAGCGTCAAGTGTCTCTGAGTCCAGTTTTACGTACGATACGATGCTGCTCAAGTGTCACCTAAACTTCTTGGTACTGGTTGATTGGCGAATGCTCTAAGATACCTCACGAATGTTGTGGCTTAGTTAAAGAAAACGGTAATTACCTATCTGTTGACTTCGGTGGTTCGCTCGAGATTGCAAATAAATCAAGTGAATACATACTTCTGATTGTGTCGTCGGCACACTGCAGGGTTTGCGGGCTTTGCGCCTTGTTGGAAAGAGTGGGCCGATAAGGCTTCTGCGCTGTGGCAGTTTCGGTTTTTCTAAAAATAGGCTATGGAGCCCGCCCATCTCCCCGTTCTGCTTCCGTGAAAGTTTCCTCGTGATTGAGCCCAAACACGCGCTTGTCCTGTTTTCAGGCGGTCAGGATTCCACAGCCTGTTTGGCGTGGGCGCTGTCGCGCTATGAGCGCGTGGAGACAATTGGCTTTGATTACGGCCAACGGCACCGGGTGGAACTCGACCAGCGTTTGGTGATTTTAGATGCGATCCGCGCTTCTATGCCAGACTGGGGCAGTAAGCTGGGCGACGATCATTTATTAGACTTGGGCCTCTTGGGGCAGATTTCCGACACAGCGCTGACGCGCGATACCGCCATAGCGATGGCGGATTCCGGCTTGCCGACCACCTTTGTGCCGGGGCGCAATCTGGTTTTTCTAACTTTTGCCGGGGCTTTGGCCTATCGCCGTGGGCTGGGGGTTTTGGTCGGTGGCATGTGCGAGACGGATTATTCCGGCTATCCCGATTGCCGCCGCGCGACGTTGGATGCGATGGAGCAATCCTTGTCTTTAGGCATGGATGTCTCGTTTAAGCTGGCGACACCGTTAATGTATCTCACAAAAGCTCAGACGTGGGATCTTGCATTTGCATTAGGCGGGAACGCCTTAATTGATCTGACGATAGAGCATTCCCACACGTGCTATACGGGCGATCGCTCGCTGCGGCACGACTGGGGATATGGCTGTGGCGCGTGCCCGGCGTGTGAGCTGCGCGCGGCTGGCTGGCAGCAATGGCAGGCCCAGCATCAGGGCCAAGCTGTTCTAGGCGCGCGCGTGGCTCCATGACCTATATGGTGAAAGAGCGCTTCTACACCCTGCAAGGCGAGGGGGCCCAAGCAGGTCGTCCGGCCGTATTCTTGCGTTTTGCTGGTTGTAATCTGTGGAGTGGGCGTGAGCAGGATCGCAGCGAGGCTGTCTGCCAGTTCTGCGATACAGACTTCGTCGGAACCAATGGCGAAGGCGGCGGCAAGTTTGAAACCCCAGAGGCCTTGGCAGAGGCGGTTGCTTCGCTTTGGCCTGATCTGCAACAAGGCAGCCCCTATGTCGTTTGTACAGGCGGAGAGCCCTTGCTGCAACTTGACGCCCCTCTGATCGCCGCACTGCATCAAGCAGGCTTTGAGATTGCGGTGGAGACCAATGGCACGATCGCTGCCCCGGAAGGGATTGATTGGATTTGTGTCAGCCCCAAGGCGAATGCAGCATTGGCTCAGCGCTCTGGCCACGAGTTAAAGCTCGTTTTCCCGCAAACTTTGGCTATGCCGGATCAGTTTGAGGCCCTCGCCTTTGACAACTTTTTCTTGCAACCGATGGACGGCCCGCACACGGATAAAAACACCCAAGCTGCGGTCGCCTATTGTCTTGCCCATCCACAATGGCGATTGAGCCTGCAAACACATAAAATGCTTGGAATCCCGTGACCCGCTGCCTTTTGACCAAAAGCGTAACCTTTGACGCCGCCCATCATCTCCACCAAGGCGATGAAAGCCACCCCTATCGCCGTTTGCACGGCCATTCTTTCCGGCTCGATGTGTCGGTGGAAGATGAAGCCGATGGCAAAGACCATTGGGTGCGCGACTTTGCCGAACTCGCCAAAGCCATCAGCGAAGTCCGCAATGTGTTGGATCATTCGTTCTTGAACGAGATCGAAGGGCTTGAAACACCGACGCTGGAGAATATTTGCGCGTGGGTGGCTGAGCGTTTAAAGCCAAGCCTCCCCAATTTGCGCCGCGTGTCGGTCGCCCGGCCGTCGCTGGGCGAAATGTGTACGCTCGAGATCGGCCTTTAGGTCGCAGGTTGTTGTTGGCGGGCGGCAAGACGTGCCCGTGCTCGGATGTGTGCCCGTTCCAACAGTCGCCAACAGGCCAAGAGCTGACCCTTAATCGACACTTCGCACGCCCGAACAATATGTGCACGCCGCCACACGCTGAGCCAGGCGCGTTGCAAACGGTCGCTCTTCACGGGCAATACCAAGGCTTGGCCGACTTGGCCTTCATAGCAAAGCGGGCCGTCAATCGTCATGGGTGATTTATAGGCTTCACCACCGCTGCCAAAGTCAAACACCTTGAACCCGAGGTTGGACGTGTGGCGGATAATGTCGAAGGTCAACAACAGACCCGGAGAATAGCGGCTATAGGCTGGATTGTAGGCTGGGAACCAGAAATGCAAATCTTCCCCGTCGATCAAGCAGATTTCAGCGGCAACCAATTCCTCGCCCCGGCGGTAAACACCAGCCATCAAAGACGCATTGCCCGTTTTCTGTTCTGCCAAGGCCAACAAAAGGTCGCGGGTCCAGCCACAGCTGAACACATCATGCATGCCAGAGCGCTTATACTGATCGACTTTCAAATTCAGCACCCAGTCCAACAAGGCGGGAGAAGCTTCGGTCCATTCAAATTTCAAGTCTGGCAAATCCTTGGCAACATTGCGGACGCAACGGCCTAAGTTTTTGAAGTATTTTGGCGAGCGGGCTTTCTGGCTGGCATACCAAGCTTCATAGCCGTCTACGATAGCTGCGATTTGGCGATGCTTGACGATGGGCGCGCGGTCGAGGCCATCGGCACCAATCAGGCCATTGAATTCCAAGCGCTTGGCAGCCGTGGCTGCGAGAAGAAGCGACCAGTCGGGCGCATAGCCTGCTTTCATCACTGCTGCATGATAATCGGCCAAAGGTGCCCCCGCAGGCTGCAAGCTTTGCCCACGCTTTTGATAAGAGAAGAAACCAACAATCTCGTCGCCGTCATGAAAACGCGCCAACATGCTGCCGGGCGTATGTGGAGCAATCGCTTTTAAGAAGTCCACGGAGAAATAAGGGCTGGCCAAATCTGGATTCGCATCACGAAACGCACAGAATAATGTTTCCTCATGCTCTGTAATGCCATCAAGCGATGCAACTGAAACGTGGCTAACCGTGGTCATGGTGCAAATTCTCCCCAAGAAGCTTTCACCTTGACTAGCAAGATTTGGCCCAAACTCAGAAAACTTACGCCTTATTTGTAAGTATTCCCTTAGAGTAAATCGTCACATTGTTGTGATTTAAGCAGTGGCTATGGCGTGTTTGGGCTGTTTTCGACGCGGTGCTGTGCCAAAACTGGAATGGAGTCAAATAATCAAGCGGGCTCCTACATTCGGTGCTTGTTCGAATTTGAGACAGCGCTTCTGGCCTATACTATGTCTCGACAGCGTATCAGGACGCGAAAAAAATAGCGGGGCCAAGGTTGGACCCCGCTATTGTCCTTTAGATCGCTAAGAGCGCTTTTTAATAGGCCTTAGCTTGGAACCGCCTGTGCCAATTTCCGGGCGAAGACCGAAAGCGTCCGATCCGTATCCGACCAGATCCAAGCCGTATCAGCCCAGATGATATCGCCGCTCCAGTCATAGCTGGCTTGGCCAATCAGATTGCCTGCCGCGTCAAAAGCTTTGCCGGACACGTCCGCCCCGCCAATACCAAAGCTTTGCATCGATAGACCCGGCTTGTCGCCTAATTCCTTGAAGGTCGGGCGATTGGCGGTCAGATCGTGGATGACGACGTCGACCCGGGCTACTCGATCGCCAAGGCTTTCGCGCAGGCTGCGTTCAACCATCTCTTGAATGACGGCCTTTTCGCGTACGCCATAGGTCTTTTCCATCTTTTTCTGAGCAGCCTCACTGTAAGTCACATTGACTTGCAGCGGGTCGGCAGATGCGGTGGAAGCAAAAGTCATCGCCAAGAGCAGTGCAGCGGCAGAAAATAACTTCACCATGTCTTTCTCCTCTTTATCCAACCCCGTTACGAATTTGAGAATTGGGCCCAGCAACGCCTAAAGTGATCGCAAAATTGGATTTCGGCAAGATGGCCCGACATTAAATTTGTGGCAACTTGATCTTCGGCCTACGGCTTCACCGGCTGAAACACGATG
>CALRLV020000202.1:0-5647 GCA_943368895.1 Ferrovibrio terrae | reverse complement strand
CGCGGATCGGCCACAAAGTCTGCCTGATCGGAAACAAGGCCCACAATCGGCGTCACGCGAAACTGCGTTACCGTTTCATAAGAGTCTGAGGCGCCCAGCACCCGCACATGCGCAGGGTCAAGGCCTACTTCCTCGCGGGCTTCGCGCAGGGCTGTTGCAATTGCATCGGCATCTTCATCCTGCCGCCTGCCACCTGGAAACGCAATCTGCCCAGAATGGGTTGGCATGGCGGCAGAGCGGCGCGTTAACAGAACCGACAGCCCTGTTTCACGGGTGATCAAGGGGACCAAAACCGAAGCATCTCGCAAACTTGGTTGCGCAGGTCTTTCGCCCGACAAGTCAAAGTCCGAAAAAGGCGGACGACCTAACAAATCACCCAGCGGAGCTAAGCGACTTTCTAGGCGCGCAATCAAATCGGCTTCGCTCATCCCTCCAAGCCTTCCACCAGACCCAGATCGAACGCTACACCTTGGCTGGTCAGCGACAGGCGATCACTTTGCAAATCAGCCCACTCCACCAGTTCATAAAAGGGCGCACGTAAGATGCGGGCGTTCAAGCGTCCCCGCACGCGGACATAGGGCCGAGGCTCCCCGGTCTTGGGATCATGCTCCACCCACAAAGGATTGCTCGGGCCAACAACAACTTGATCGCCAACATTAGTCGTCACGACGACGCTAGGGCCAAGACTGGTATCGAGTTGATCAACCCGCGTGCCCAGAAAATGCGCGTCAGCAACATGGACGATCACTTTCTCACCCGGAGTCACCAAATAGGTCTGCCCATCCTCATCCTTGCGCAGGATGGTAGAGAATAGGTCGATCATCGGCTGACGGGTAATGCGCACTTTTTCGTGCCACCAAGAGCCGTCCGCACGAATTTCCATACCGATATCGCCGCAATGGGCGGGATTCCACATCTCGACGGGTGGCAGAGCCCGCTCGCGCCCATGCTGGCCTTGCAACTGCATCAATTCAGCCAATAAATCTGCAAGGGGGCGTGGATCACTCATGCATTCAACTTAGGTTTGTTCCGAAGGGATGACCAGATGAGGCTGCACTGATCGACAGGAGAAACCTCTCTGAAAAGACACTCGCACAACACCCTTGAGTCAGGCTAGGCTAAAACCATGAGTGATATGCCCAATCAAACCCCTTCCGACGATCCCAGCGACAAGACTATCGGGCGCATTGATCGCGCGCTTGAAACCATTGCTGCGGTTCGCGCCGGGGTTGGAGGAGCTATCCTTGGCCAAGAGCGAGTAATTGATCTCACCCTTGCGACGATCTTGGCAGGCGGTCATGGCCTGTTGGTCGGTGCACCAGGACTTGCCAAAACCCGACTGGTAGAAGCTGTAGCCATTGCGACAGGGCTTGATTGGGGGCGGGTACAATTTACGCCAGACCTCATGCCGTCGGACATTATCGGGTCTGAAATCCTCGACCAAGATCTTGAGGGTAAGCGCAATTTCCGTTTTGTGCGCGGCCCAGTATTTACCAGTTTGTTGATGGCGGACGAAATCAACCGTGCAAGCCCGCGCACGCAATCGGCGCTGCTTCAAGCCATGCAAGAAAGCCAAGTAACCGTCTCTGGTGTCACCTATACGCTACCCGACCCCTTCTTTGTATTGGCGACACAGAACCCAATAGAACAAGAGGGCACCTATCCTTTGCCAGAAGCGCAATTAGACCGGTTCTTATTGCAGATTGATGTGCCCTTCCCAGATCGCGAGACGGAGCGACAAGTCCTTTTGGCCACGACAGGGGATGGCGATTTGGTCGCCAAGGCGGCCCTAAAGCCCGGTGAATTGGCTAATCTGCAAAGCTTTGTGCGCACCATGCCGGTTGGCGAGAAAATCTTGGATGCAGTGCTCGATCTCGTCCGCTCTGCCCGACCTGAAAGTGCTACCGATCCTGAAATTCGCGACCTCGTGGCGTGGGGGCCGGGGCCGCGTGCGGGTCAAGCCTTGATCAAGGCCGCCAAAGCGCGGGCTTTCTTGCGCGGCCGGGTCAGCCCGAGCCTGGATGATGTGACCGCGATTGCACGCGCTGCCCTCGCCCACCGTATGTCCCTGACATGGCGGGCCCGCGCCGACGGACTGGACCTTGCAAAGCTGATTGAACGTCTGGTGCAAGAGGCACTGCGACCCGCATGAAGGCGAGCCAACAGGCTTTTATCCCCGCCAAGCTGGCTGGCGATGCCCAAGATTTGGCAAATGCTCTGCCTGCTCTATTGATGGATGCGCGCAAGACTGCAGCCAGCCTGATGCTTGGTGCGCATGGGCGACGCAAGGCTGGTATGGGCGAGGCCTTTTGGCAGCACCGCGAACTTCTCGATGGCGAAACCCTACGCCAAGTCGATTGGCGACGGTCTGCGCGATCTGATCGATTGTATGTGCGCGAGATGGAGCGTGAAAGCCCCGCCTCCTTGCAAATCTGGGTCGACACGCGCCCCTCGATGCTCTGGCGCAATCAAACCAACCGCCCAACGAAAGCTGAGCGCGCTTTGGTAGTCGCGCTTGCGCTGGCCATGGCAGCAAAAGCGGGTGGTGAGCGGGTCAGCACGCTCTTGAGCGGCCAAATAATGGGTCAGGAAGAGTCGTTTCTCGAAGCGTTGATCGCCAGTGGCAGCCGCTTTGACGCGAAAGCGCCAATCGATACGGGCCGACACGCCCAAATCCTGATCGTCAGCGACGGCCTAGAGCCGATTGAAGTCTGGGCCGAACGCTTGCGTCGCCTGTCTTCTGGCGCCCAGCCCGTCTTGTTCGTTTTGATCCGCGACCCAGACGAGGAAGCATTCCCATTTGAAGGCCGGGTTTCCTTTTCGGCCCCGAATAGCGATACTCCCATTGTCATTGGCCAAGCCGGTGCGGCCCGCGATGCGTATCAACGCACGTATCGCCTGCATTTTGATGCCTTGCGTGCAGCGCTGACCGGTGCACGGGGCAGCCTGCTTAGCCACGCCACCGATCAGCCTGCCTTGCCCCTGACCTTACAGGCCGCCGCCTTATTGGATGGGCGCGGCGCTTCTCAGTTCAAGGTGGGCTAGCGCATGCTCACACTAGGTCCCCTCGGCATCACCACGCCCTTAGCCCTGTTAGCATTGGTGGCCTTACCTCTGATTTGGCTGGTTATTCGGGCATTACCACCTGCCCCACGTGATCAGATTTTTCCACCGAGCGCTTTGTTAGCCAAACTGCCGAACACGGAAGAAACGCCAAAGAAGACCCCGCCTTGGCTCGCTTGGTTTCGGATGATGGCACTTGGACTTTTAGTGCTTGGATTTTCCGGTCCTGTGCTCAACCCAGTCACCACCCCAGATGCAAGGCCCCTGCTGCTTGTTATCGACGACGGTTGGACGTCGGCGCCATCATGGCGGGCGGTAACCGATGAAGCTGCACAGGTTGCGCGCACAACAACAGGGCCCGTGCGCCTGTTGTGGACGGCAAGTGGGCGAAGCCAATCTGGACCTCTGGAAGTTTTAAGCCCCAATCAAGCTGCCGCTCGTATTCTCGCGGCCCAGCCCAAGCCGGTTTTGCCAGACCACGCTTGGGCGACACGTGCGCTGTCGGGCCTTCCTCAAGGCCAACGCATCATCTGGTTCTCTGACGGTGTAGCGCATCCGGGCAGTAAGGATTTAGCGGGCAAACTGACGCAAACAGGTGCCGTACGTTTGCGCAGCGTGCCGCAAGGTGCCGTCGCCATCACGCGTGCGGCCGCCACCTCTGAAGGCTATAGCCTCGGCCTCGTTGCTGGCCCCGCTTCTAGCCGCTCACAAAGGTTGGAGGCGGTTAATAGTCGCGGTCAGAGACTGCGGGAAACGACACAAGCAATTGTCCCCACCGGTATCAGCTTTGCCATTGAATCGGTAATCATGCGCGACGTCGCGGCATTGCGCACAGGCGATGCGCGGTCAGCCGGAGGCGTTTATCTGTTAGACGCTTTTGATCGCCGCGTACGCACGGGTCTGATCGCTGAACGCCAAGATGATCAGCCGCTGCTGTCGGACGCCCATTATTTAGAAGAGGCGCTCAAGCCCTCCACCGATTTGACGCGGGCCAATCTGACGCGTTTGGTGGCGGCGGGTTTGGATGCCCTGATCTTGCCAGATGCTGGCGAATTAGCCCCGCAAGACCGCGAAGCATTAGAGCGCTTTGTTCGCGCTGGTGGACTCTTGATCCGGACAGCAGGCCCTAAATTGTTGGCAGCAGGGCCAAGCCCGCTCATTCCCGCTGCACTTGGACCCGAGCCCCGCACCGTGCGCGGGAGTATGACCTGGGATAATGCCGGCAAGGTTGGCGCGTTTGATCCGACCAGCCCCTTTGCAGGCCTCTCAATTCCAGATGATGCGCGCGTCACCCAAATTGCCGTCTTAGCGCCCGAAATAGGCGCGGCAGCAGCCGCCGCGACGCGCGACACCCAACCCCTGCAAATCTGGGCGAGGCTGTCGGACGGAACGCCTTTGGTTACGGCCCGAGGGCTCGGCAAAGGCAAAGTCGTATTGTTTCACACCACGGCAGGCCCGGCTTGGAGCGATGTCGCTTTTTCCGGTCTGCAAGTTGCCATGTTACGCCGCGTGCTGGCCCAAGCTGCCTCTAGCGCCATTCCGGCAAATTTTGTTGTCGGAACCGCCCCGTTAAAGCCCGTCTTGGTGCTAGATGGTTTTGGGGCCTTTCGGGCACCCGACCCGCAAATTCGCCCTATTCGCCCCGAAGAAGCCCAAACACTTCGCCCAAGCCTTGATCAACCGCCGGGCATTTATGAGGGCGGTGGCGTCCGCTGGGTGTTGCAAGCCGCACCCGCCAATCTGCAGCTGCCTTCATTGCCAGACTTTTCCCGAGTAGAGCGGGTGGCTGAAGCGGAGCGGCAACCCCAATCGCTGGCTGGCCCCTTGCTGGGCCTCGGCATGGCTCTGCTCCTCTTAGACATGGTCATCAGCTTGCTTCTCGCCGGCAAATTTGCGGAAGCAAAAGCGCCCACTTTTGGGCGGGGGCCGGCAAAGCCTCATGCGAGGCTAGTGAGCTTGGGGCTGTTGAGCCTTCTGTTCTTTAGCAGCGCGCCAGACGCCTATGCACAGCCAAGTAAAGGCAAGCCACGGCAAAGCGATCTTTCCCTCGCCTATATCAAAACCGGGGACGGGGCGCTCGACGCACAAACCCAGCGCGGCCTTGAAGGCCTGTCACGCGCGCTG
This sequence comes from Ferrovibrio terrae, assembly GCA_943368895.1. Classification (GTDB taxonomy): domain Bacteria; phylum Pseudomonadota; class Alphaproteobacteria; order Caulobacterales; family Aquidulcibacteraceae; genus Aquidulcibacter. Next base: position 460 of record CALRLV020000202.1, on the reverse strand, counting down.
CGGGATCGCACGTCAGTAGAGCCTGGTGCGGTGATCGGCTTGGACCCAGCCCGCGATGATCTGGCGCTTTATCCGATTTTGTTTTGGATCTTGGGCGATGCGCCCACCGAAACCCGGCCTGAGGTGGCCAGCGCATTAGACCGTTATATGAAAAATGGTGGGGTCTTATTCATCGATTCCCGCGGTGCAGGTCGCACCCCAACTATGGCGCGCCAAATCACGCGGGCGGCTCTGCGTGGTATCGAGGCACCACCGCTTGCCGCTGTCCCGGAAGGCCACGTGCTCACCAAAGCATTTTACATCCTGCAGCGCTTTCCCGGTCGCTATCCCAACGCGACGCTGTGGGTTGAAACCGAGGCTTCAGCGGCAGCAAGTGCCAATGACGGCGTCTCGCCCCTTATCCTCGGCGATGGTGACTGGGTCTCGGCTTGGGCTAAGGCCCCCAATCCGCCCCTACAAG
>CALRLV020000201.1:0-5689 GCA_943368895.1 Ferrovibrio terrae | reverse complement strand
TGGCGCGCCGTCGATACGGTGACGCCGGATGCGTAAGGGCCTACCTAGTGCACTGTTTGCTTTGTGCCTGACGGCCTGTGCGGGCTTGCCGTCATTGAAGGCACAAGCGCCCGGCCAAGGCCTAGTCGGCACTTGGGATAATGTGGCCCAAATCGAGGCTGCCCCTCCAGAGCTTCTGCGCCCATCAGTCGCAGGAAATCCCTATCCTTGGGTAGATGCGCAAAGCGCGCAATTCTTTGAGGTCAGCGCCCCGAAAGTTGCCGGCCCAAAAGATCAGGCGATCTATCTGATCTGGCGCAATGGAAGTGCCACCGGCTCGATCAGCCGCCAACGACTGTGGGTGTTTCGTCCTCGAGAGGGTGGCCAGGCTTTGATGGACTTTTATGCCTTCAAAGCGCCAGAAGTCTTTGCAAGCGCGGTGCCAGGAACAAGCGCCTTCCAAAATGTGACATTTGACGATTTGACCGCCTATGGCCCCGCCTGTAGCTTGCCTGTGATCCAGACCGCCACCGGCTGGACGGCGTCTATCCCCTCAACCTGTTCGATCACCGCCCGCTCGGGCCGGAAAATGACTTTGTCCGCTGTACTCACCTTGGACGGCGATCAATTCAGTTATCAAGAATACGGCCGACTAGAAACGGGGGCCCTTGCGTTTAAGGTACCTGGCGGCCCTGCCTATCAATTCACCAAAAAAGGACCTGCCTCATGACCCTGCTGATCTTAGGACTCATTATCTTCTTAGGCTCACATGCCTTTGTGCGGTTTCGTGGACCACGCGATCAAATGGCCAGTAAATTAGGTGCTCAGCCTTATCGCGGCGTGTTTTCCTTGATCAGCTTGGCAGGCTTTGTGCTGTTGATTTACGGCTATGGCCAATATCGCGCAGCGGGCATGATCCCGGTCTGGACCCCGCCGACATTCCTCAGTCACATCACGCTGTTGTTAATGTTGCCAGTGATGATCCTGTTGGTCGCCGCTTATTCACCTGGCAAGATCAAGGCCGCAGTCGTCCACCCTATGCTGGCAGCGGTGAAAATTTGGGCCTTGGCGCACCTCTTGGCCAACGGAGACTTAGGCTCCATGCTTCTGTTCGGCAGCTTCTTTGCTTGGGCCTTATTTGCCCGCATTCGCCTTGGAAAAGCCGAGCGTGTGACCTTGCCAATGGGCACAGGTGACTGGATTGCGATTGGTGGCGGGCTTGCTGTCTGGGTTGGGTTTATCGCAGGTCTGCACAAAATGCTGATCGGCGTCAGCGTTTTTGGCTGACCCATGGCCGCACCCACGATCGATCCGAAAACCGTCTTTACGCCTGAAGAATGGGCAGACTTGCGCCAGCGCAACGACTGGATCGGCTTAGGGCTGGTTATCCATGCTTGGGTCTTGATCGGCTTGGCTATCGCCCTTTTTGCTTGGGCTCCGAACCCTGTGACTTGGCTGATCGCGGTGATGGTCGTGGGCGCGCGCCAATTGGGCTTAGCCATCCTCATGCATGAAGCGGCCCATGGTGGCCTCAGCACCAACCAAAAACTCAATGACTTTGTTGGCCATTGGCTGTGTGGTGCACCTGTCGGCGCATCTCTGCATCGCTATCGGCCCTATCACCTCGCGCACCATCGCAATACCCAGCAAAGTGATGATCCAGACCTTGGCCTTGCCGCTCATTTTCCGATCAGCAAAAAGAGCTACCAGCGCAAGTTGATCCGCGATTTGACGGCGCAGACCTTTTTCAAACAAACGCTGCGGCCCTTATGGGGTTTCCTCCGCGCACCAGCAGAAGCCAGTCCTGAGGCACGCACCGCTGCCCTAACGTTCTTGGGCGCACAGGCAGTGGTGTTTCTCTTGTTTGCTGCCGCTGGCCAAGCCTTTGCCTTTTTGACGATCTGGCTTGTCGCCCAAGCAAGCTGGTATCCAGCCGTGACGCGCCTACGGAATATTGGCGAACATGCTTGTGCGACGCCAGATCCAAGCGACCCGTGGCGGCTCGCCCGTACGACCTATGCTAATCCGCTAGAACGCCTTCTGATCGCGCCCTATTGGGTCCATTTCCACGCCGAACATCATTTGTGGATGTATATCCCCTGCTATCGTCTGGAGGCTACGCATGCACTCTTGAAACAAAAGGGGCTGACTGAAAAGATGGAGATCAAGCAGGGCTATCGCGAGATTTTAGAGCTCGCAACGGCAAAGCAGGCCCTATAAATCAAGGCTTGAGACCCACTGGCGTTGGATTAGCCTCCATGGCAGGCAAAGCGCCATATGGCATATTGCCACTGCCTGGCATGTCGCGATCAATTGCCGCCCGATCAGTCACATTTGCTGTCGAAACGGTGGTTGTGGCGCATCCAGAAAGGATCATGAACGAAACTGCGGTCAGAGCAACCAGATTTAGCTTCATAACTTTCATCCTTTACCTTCCAGTATTGATCATTCAACACCACCTAAGATGTGATAGTGATGCTACACACAGGATTAGGACTGTCAAGCATTGGGATAAATCTTTGCCGATCTGATCAAAAAAAAGGCCCACTTCTTAGTTCGAAATGGGCCTTCAAATGATTTGGTTTTACAAGATTTAGCTATTTGGCTGGCTTGCCGGTGCACCAGCACCTTCTGGCTCCAAAGTTACCTTCATTGGGTTAGGTACCAAGTCCAGCATAGCACCAGAGCTTGCGTCCACGCCGGCACCAATCAAGCCACCGACAAGAACGTTCCCTGCCATAGCTGCACCGCCAGCGCCCGCTACTTTGGTGACTACTGTGCCAGTATAGGTCTTATAGCCGGGCTTCGTGATGGTAACGGTGAACTCAGACTTGCGTGGCATCTTAAACGTACATGGTGTCGCCAAGCAGCCATAGCCATTTGTTGTCGCCACCGTCGCGCCAGATGGCATGGTCTCAACTGTGAACGTGGTATTGGTACCACGCGTGATGGTCGCACACCCCGAAAGGGCCATCGCAGCACCTAGGACAACAGCCAGCATTTTCAATTTCATATCTTCCCCCAAAAATCCAGCAAAACAGGACTTAAGTATTGTAAACTTTAGTCGTAAGCCCCAATCCCATTTAGTTTTGCTTGTCCAACACAACTTACGATATGTTGATCAAGCTAATCATGGGATTCTGCTTGTCAATCTTTCAGAGTGCAGATTTTCAAGCCTTTACTCCCTCTTGAGACTGGTCCTTTTTAACGGAATAAAAAGCTCATGACCCGTGACAGCCTGACGTCCTTTATTCTCGCCAATACGAGGCAGCTTCAGCCGCCCCACTGCCCCGAGATCACGTTGTACTTGGCGGACGAGGCCGTTGCCCTATGGCAATTAAGTGCGGATGAATTAGACCAGCAAGGCCTGCCTTTGCCGTTTTGGGCCTTCGCGTGGGCGGGTGGCCAAGCTTTAGCGCGCTACCTTCTCGATCATGCGGCGATGGTACGCGGCAAGCGGGTTTATGACTTGGCTTCGGGCTCTGGTCTGGTTGGCATTGCGGCCAAGCTTTCAGGTGCAGACCATGTGACCGCGGTCGATATCGATGCCTATGCCATTGCCGCAATAGGCCTCAATGCAAAGGCAAATGGCGTCGAACTTTCGCCCCATCAAGGCGACATCATCGGCCAAGAGCTTAAGACTGACGTATTATTGGTCGGTGACTTATTCTACGAGCGCGAGATCGCAGAGCCTTTGTTTGCCTGGCTGAAACAGTGCCAACAAGCCGGCATTCTGGTCCTGATCGGAGATCCAGGCCGCACCTATTTGCCCAAAGACGGGCTCATAGAACGCGCTTGTTATCAGATCGAAGTCTCGCGGGAGTTGGAAGATCAAGACATCAAGGTGACTCGTGTTTGGGGCCTCGCTTGACCCTCGCTCCAATGTTCGATTGAAGAGCAGTGAGAACAGCCTATGTGCTAGGCGACACGCACAAAGCGCAAATCCTTTGAGAGGGAAACAACATGAAACAATGGTTTGCTGCCATATTGGCACTTTGCAGCGTTAGCGCCTGTTCAGGCCCGCAAGTGCTTAACCTCGTCGCACAAACGCCAGGGCCGGTTCAGCTCAATATCGCCTATGGCCCAATGCCGCGCCACACGCTGGATATTTATTCACCGAAGGTGATGCAGGCAGATACGCCTGTTTTGGTGTTTTACCATGGCGGATCGTGGCAATATGGATCGAAGGACGACTATAAATTCCTAGGGTCTGCCTTCGCCGCGCGCGGCGTTCAGACCGTGATCGTCAATTACCGTTTGCATCCGGAAGTGATCTTTCCAACCTTTGTCGAAGATGGCGCTAAAGCGCTTGCCTATACCCAAAAGTCGATCGCCAAAGGTCGCCCGATTTTCATCTCAGGACACTCGGCTGGGGCCCATATTGCCGCCATGATTGCGCTGGACCCTGAGTTCCTTGCCGCAGAGGGCACCAGCATTTGTGAATCGACCAAGGGCGTCATTGGCATTGCTGGGCCTTATGACTTCACCCCAGTCGAGCCAGTTTTCAAGCGGATCTTCCCGAAAGAGATTCTGCCCAGCACCAAGCCCATCAATTACGTTGCCAACAAAGCCCCGCCAATGCTGTTGCTTCATGGCACAAAAGACACGACCGTGGATCCAAAGCGGAGCGAGCAATTGGCAGCCGCTTTGGCGGAGCATAAAAATCTAGCGGAGGTGAAGCTTTATCCTGGTGTCGAGCACCTTTACATCATTGGTGCCATCTCACCGGTGGTGCGACGCAGCGCACCAACTTTGGCTGACACGGTGAATTTCATCCAAGAACAAAAGGCCGTCGGCTATCCTGGTTGCACGAGCCAAGTCAAAAGCTGATGCGGCGCTTCGATCCCTATGCCCGCAATGTCTTAGGCGGCCCGCTTGAAGTCTGCTCCATGGATCCTTTGACCGGGTGGTTCCGCAATGGTTGTTGTGAGACCGAGGGGCTAGACCATGGAACGCATGTCGTTTGCACCGTCGTGACAGAGGCCTTTTTGGCGCATCAATTGCGCGAAGGTAATGACCTCATAACGCCGCGCCCTGAATATGGTTTTGCAGGCCTGAAACCGGGTGATCAATGGTGCGTATGCTTGACGCGCTGGAAAGATGCGCTGGATGCGGGCTGTGCGCCCCCGATCCGGTTGGAAGCCACACATGAAGAGGCTTTGGTCGTGGTACCTCTCGAAACCCTTAAGTCCTTTTCGGCAGTGGCCTAACGACCATGGCCGACATATCCGAGCCCGTCTTTGAGGATTTAGGTGCAGGCCGCGCCCGCCTCACCCTTGTCAGGGATAGTGCATCTGGCCCGAAACGCTGTGAGATTACGTGGCATCATCGCTCTGATGGCGTGCGGGTGTTGGATCACACCTTCGTCCCGCCAGCGCTAAATGGGCAGGGCTTAGCCGCGACCCTCACGGAGGCAGCACTCATCCTCGCCAGAAACGATCAGGTTCTGATTATCCCACAATGTTCCTATGTCGCTCGCTGGATTGAGCGCCATCCAGCTTGGCAGGATTTGGTAGTATCCTAATCATGCGCCGACGATCCGGCCGTTTAGGGCGGTCATCTCTGCCGCATCGGGCAATTCCCACATAGTCTCGACAAAGTCGAACATGGACCGGTCGACTTCCATTGCAAAAGTGTCGCCCTTCTGCGCATTGCGGCCTTCGACACGGGCCCAACGGGTTTCAACTGGTACATCGAGAACATGCAACAC
>CALRLV020000200.1:0-5723 GCA_943368895.1 Ferrovibrio terrae | reverse complement strand
CTTTATCGCTTTTAGGGTCCTTGGTTTCACGCCTCGTGCTGGCTGGTGGCTTGGCATCGGTCGCAAGCTTTGTGCAGTTGTTCGATTTTGGCTTGGTCAATTGGCTGGACTTGAGTGGACTTTGGGTTTGGGTCGGATGCTTTCTGATCTTGGACTTCGCGGTGTGGGGGCAACACGTCTTAAGCCACAAGATACCCTTCTTTTGGCGGCTTCACCGCCTGCATCATTGTGACGTCGTGATGGATGTAACCACGGCTCTTCGATTTCACCCCTTTGAAATCTCCGCATCCCTAATTTTCAAGGGCAGTGTCGTCGCGCTCTTGGGCGCACCGCCGGCCTTGGTGTTTGCCTTTGAGCTGGTACTGGGGGCCGGGGCGTTGTTCACCCACGCCAATATTGCGCTGCCCAAACCTTTGGACACAGCTCTGCGCTGGGTCTTCGTGACGCCAGCCATGCACTTGATCCACCACAATCCCAACCCAGTGGCGACCAACAGCAATTATGGTTTCAGCTTCGCCATTTGGGACCGGCTGTTTGGCACCTATCGGGCCGATGCGCCTGAGTTGCCATCCGGCGTGGCCATTGGCCTTGAGAGATGGCGTAGTTCACAAGATCAGACGCTCAAAGCCATGGTACTCAACCCATTTGCTTAGCTCTCGCTTGCATACCCATGGCCTGTGTTGCACGGTGGGGAAAAACAAGGGGGAAATCAGATGGGCCACGAAGTTCCAGCATCAATCAGTCAGGCAGAAGTCGCTGCCGTGCGCGTTCAGGTACAGGCGATAGCGGATCAGCTGCGCGAGCCGCCTAACGTCGCCAAGTTGCGCCTTGATTACGATGCCATGGGACAGCTCTATCCTGTGGCTGAGGGCGTAAGTGTAACTGAGGTTAGCCTCAATGGCGTGCCGGCAGAGAAACACACGAAATCCGACACGTCTGGAACTGCGACTTTATTGTACCTTCACGGCGGCGGTTATGTGATTGGATCGCCGAAAAGCCACAGCCATATGGTTGCACAATTTGTGGCGACCTCGGGCATGATTGCTTACTCAGTTGACTATCGCTTGGCACCCGAGCACCCATTTCCCGCCGCGATTGACGATGCCGTATTAGCCTATCGCGCTTTACTCGATCAAGGGATCCCTGCTTCGAAAATCATTATATCCGGGGACTCGGCTGGCGGCGGCTTGACCATGGCGACAGCGTTAAAACTAAAGGCCGAAGGACTGCCCCAACCCGCAGGCCTCTTTGTCATTTCCCCTTGGGCCAATCTCCTGCAAGAAGGCGCGAGTTATGCCGCAAAAGCTGAGGCCGACTTCATTGTTGATAAGGCGAGCCTAGACCGTTGGGCGGCGGCCTATTTGAACGGCACGTCTGCGCAAGATGCTTTGGCCTCGCCCGTATTGGCGGATTTGTCCGGCCTTGCGCCCATTCTGATCCATGTCGGCTCTGAGGAAGTTTTGTTGGCCGACTCCCTGCGTCTTGCGGAAGCCGCCGGGCTGGCTCTGGTCGATGTAACGCTCAAGATCGTGCCACACATGCCCCATGTGTTCCATTACATGTGGCCACAAGTGACCGCCGCCCGCATCGCCATTAACGAAGCGGCTGCTTGGATGCAGGCGCGTACCGCTTAGAGTCTATTGGGCGACAAACCTAATCGCTTGACCACCACCGGGTGCTAAGCGGATGTCGAGCACTTGTTTGCCTGTTACGGTCTTTTCTTCGAACACGATGTTGAGTGGGTTTTTGTCCCAATCGGCATTGGGCCCGTCGCGATAGATTTGCGCCTTATAGGTTCGCCCGGCATCGAGAAAGCTGAGCGGCACTTTAAGGCGTCGTGCATTCTCGTCGGTGATCGCACCCAGATACCAATTGTCGCTCGCACGATCCTTGCGGGCGATGGTGACAAAGTCACCCACCTCGCCATTCAAGGCCCGTGTTTCCGACCAATCAACGGGCACGTCCTTGATGAATTGGAAAGGCATCGGGTTGGCCAGATAATGCTCCGGTAGGTCTGCAGCCATCTGGATGGGGCTATAAAGCGTGACATAAAGCGCGAGCTGCTTGGCAATTGTTGTCCGCGCCCGATGGCCTTCTTGGGTTGGGTTGATGGCAAAAATACCGGGTGTAAAGTCCATCGGTCCAGCCAGCATGCGGGTGAATACCAGATTGACTTCATGCTCTGGCGGATTTTCGGGATTGCCCCACGCATTGTATTCTTGGCCGCGGGCCCCTTCGCGCGAGACCCAGTTGGGATAAGTTCTGCGCAGGCCAGTATCCTTGATCGGCTCGTGTGCGTTGATCGCGATTTTGTGGCGGGCAGCGGTTTCAACGACCCGCAAGTGGTGGCGCACGGCTTCTTGTCCATCGTGCCATTCAAACACGATCTGTCCATCGGCCCCGCGATAGCGTGCGCCACCCGCATCGGCGACATAGCCCGTCTTGACGCTATCCACGCCTAAGTTTTCGTAAAGCGCAAAGGCGGCTTCCATCTGGGGCTCATAATTGGCGATATTTGCAGCGGTCTCATGATGCCCGACCAAATGAACGCCTTTAGACCGCGCATAGTCTGTAACCGCCTTCAGGTCGAAATCCGGATAGGCAGTGGTGAAGTCAAAGCCAGTCTCGCCGCCAAACCAATCGCCATCCCAGCCCTTGTTCCAGCCTTCGATCAGGACGCCGCGAAAGCCGTGCTCTGCGGCAAAGTCGATATAGCGCTTGGCATTCTCGGTGGTCGCGCCATGCTTGGGACCGCTGCCCCAAGTCGACTTATTGATATGCATCTCCCACCAGATGCCGATATATTTAAAGGGCTTAACCCATGACACATCACCTAAGGCGTTGGGTTCATTCAAATTGAGGATCAGATGGCTCATCACGAGCCCTGCCGCATCATCGCTGATCTGAATTGTCCGCCAAGGGGTTGAGAAGGGGGCAGAGCGCACCACCTTTGCCCCGCGTGAGCTGGGCGAGAGCGTCGAGATAAACTTTGTGCCGCCAGCATGGCGCAGCCACATGGATGAATAATCCACCAGTGCGGCCTCGTGGAAAGACAGATGCAGGCCGCTCTTGGTCCGCACGGTCATTGGCGTATGGGCTTGGCCCACTTCGCGGATCGGTGTGCGGTTATAGAGATATTCATAGCGGTTCCATTCGCCCGCCGGTTGCCACCAAGCGGTGCCATCTTCAGCGAGATTAAACTCCGTCATTTCTTCGCTGATCGCGATTTGCTTTAGATTTGGCTGGTCTGGGAAATGATAACGAAAACCGACGCCATCATCATAAACCCGGAAGGTGACGGAGAATTGCCGCGGTGCGCCTCTGCCATCTTGAAATGTGACGGTCAGTTCGTTGTATCGGTTCAAGATCGATTTGGCTTCGCCCCAAGGCAACTCCCATGTCTCTTCAAACGAACGCGTACTGTGGCTGATCGCGGAAAGGGAGCGGTCAAATTTCGGAGCATTGGTAAAGAGGAAGCCCATTTTAGAACGGGTGATAACCGGCTTACCCGCATAGCTGATCTGATAGGTGGCCTCGCCATAAGAACTTCCAACTTCTACCACTGTTTTGCCGTTCGGAGAGGTGGCCCTAAACGACGGATCTGCCAGCACGGGGCTTGCCCAGATCAGGCATAAACAGGCGATCAGAAAACGCAGCATGAAAATTCCCCCCGGAGACGGTTTCCGCCTATGCCTTGTCGCACATTGGTTCTGTCTGGCAAGCGGGTCTGTCTCGTGTTAGCTGACAGACCAGCCGCGTCGGGCGCAAGCGGCCTGCAATGTATTTTGCAAGAGGCAAGCAATGGTCATTGGTCCCACGCCGCCTGGAACAGGCGTGATGGCACCAGCGACTTCAACAGCCTGATCATAGGCAACATCGCCTACAAGGCGTGTGGCACCGGGGCCTTTGATTGGATTTTCGACGCGGTTGATCCCCACATCAATTACCGCCGCGCCGGACTTAATCCAATCGCCTTTGATCATTTCAGGGCGACCAACGGCTGGCACCAAGATGTCGGCTGAGCGACAAACGGAGGCGAGATCACGCGTGCGAGAGTGGGCCAGCGTCACGGTGCAGTCCTCGGCCAAGAACAAAAGGCCAGCTGGCTTGCCAACCAGAATGGATCGGCCGACCACCACCACATGGGCACCCTGCAAGTCGCCCAAGGTGCGCTTGGCCAATATGACACAGCCAGTTGGTGTGCAGGGACGCAGACCCGGACGGCCCAGAACCAATCGCCCGGCTGAGACTTCTGTTAAGCCATCGACGTCCTTGGCGGGATCGATACAGGCGATAACGGCATCGCTATCAAGCCCTGCAGGTAAAGGTAATTGTACGAGGATGCCATCGACGTCGGGATCAACCGACAGGGCTTTCACTTCTCTCTCTAGTTCGGCTTGGCTAACACTGGCGGGAAGTTTGATCTCGCGCGAGACCATACCTGCCGCTTGAGTCCGTCGGCCTTTATTGCGCACATAGACTTGGCTCGCGGGGTCTTCGCCGACTAGTACTACGCACAAACAAGGCGGCGCGCCATAAGTCTGGACAAGGCTCTGGACATCGCGCGCAACCTCTTGATCGACCGCCTCTGCAATGGCTTTGCCGTCAATAATCCGCGCGCTCATAGGAAGTCCTCGCCTCAGGGTCAGTAAGGCTTTTCTCTATCCTGTGTGGCCCTGCTGAAACAAGATCAGGGCGCTGTGTTCTGATCAGAAAGGAATGAGGGGAACAGCGAAGTTCTGCAGAAACTGGATACCAATGATCAGGGCAACCGGCGACAAATCCACACCACCCAGATTTGGGATCACTTTGCGGATTGGGTTGAGCGCAGGCGTCGTGAGGCGCTCACACGTGTCATAGATCGTCGCAACAAAGCGGTTTCGCAGATTGATGATGTCAAAGGCAACAAGCCAGCTCATCACGGCACCCGCGATCACGACCCACAGGTAGAGACCCAAAACTGTACCAAAAAGCCATTCAACTGGACCTGGTGGACCCATGACATTTCTCCTCGCGTGGTCGATCTAGCGCCACTTGCCGCCCTCAAGTGGGCGAAAGCACGCCTCTATTCAAGGGGTTTGCTGTTGATCCTTTTCAAATCGTAGTGAGAGAGCGGCCTCAAGGCCACTCAATTGCGTCCACAGGCGGCGCTCCGACTGGGGCGCACAGCCCAGTCGTCGAGCGCGGTCGGAAATCGTTGTTGGTGGCGCGGCGTTAAGGCTGGACATTGCCGCTCGTAATTTCCCTTGTCGGTCGGTTTGGAAGTAGAATAGGGGGGTGACCTCCCCCGCATCACACGTAACCCGGAATAAGGCGAAGGCCTTATCGGCATGTAAATGCGGCCGCACAGTGCCCCCGCCTGCGTCAATAATGAGCAAGAGTGTTTGTTCGTTCGTCGCGTTTCCGGCAGCCAAATCGATGGGCGGGTTCAATTGACTCAGCGTGTTCTCGGCTAAGGAGTTGGGCGCGATGGTCCAAGGCTGATTTAGAATTCTTTTGAGTGCCGCCTCAAAGTGGATTTGACAGGTCGCAAGTGATTGAGTGCCTGCGGGGGCAGTACTTCCTGCCGTGCTTGCGACGAGCATCAAGAGGCCGATTGTTTGTGCGTCACTTAATGTGACAGACTGAGTTGCTGGGGCTGTGTTCCAATTTGGTTTAACAGGACCAGCTTCCCGCGCGGCGTTCCATGACGCAGCCACGCTATCCCAGCAGCTTGCTTGGAC
>CALRLV020000199.1:0-5742 GCA_943368895.1 Ferrovibrio terrae | reverse complement strand
CAGGACTTTGCCGTCATGGGCCATGGCGAAGGTGCTATATTGTTTGCCCTTGACTTGGACCTGCACGACAGCTGGCTCGGTTAGGGTGGCGGCGATCCCAATCAGGGATGTGCCGGCTGGATGCAAGCTGACTGCCCGGCCCGAACAGGAAAAGATAGGCTTTACAACAAAGTCTTGGCTGTCGGCTATTGCTTGTGCTTCCGGGCTTTCGATCAAGGCTGTCTCGGGCACAGTCAGGCCATGCGTTTGGGCGAGGGCTGGAAAGCGGGCTTTGTCATGCAGCGCCAAAAGCCGATCGACTGGCGGCGCATAAAGGCGGGTGTTTGTTGGCAAGCGGCCGGTCAAATGAGCCACATGCATGGTTTCCTCTGACAACGGCAGGACGAGATCTACCCCCTCCGCCTCAATTAGGCGCATGAGCGCGGCCAAATAGGCCTCCTTCCCTTTTGAGGGCGGAGGCACTTGGAAACTGCTATCCACGCACTTGGATGCGCCGGTCAAATGCGACTTGAACGGCTCTGCCACCAAAACACGCCACCCCGCTGCCTTAAACGATCGCGCAAAGTCCAAGGCTTTGGGTAAACGGCCAATGGTGATCAGGACAGTTTGGCTCATGTGCGCAAGGTTACCTTCATCATAACTTCTTGTGCAGGGCGCGTGGTCAGCCGGGCAACGGGGCGGACGAGCTCAGGCTGTTGCACCTCAATCCGATAGGTTCTCAAAATGCGCGCAAGGATCAAAGTCGCTTCAGTTGTCGCAAAAGCCGCCCCGACGCAGACGCGGGGGCCCGCACCAAACGGGATATAGGATCCGGGCACAATTTCATGCTCTCGCTCTGGCAAGAAGCGGTCGGGATCGAACACATCTGGGTTTGGCCACAGCGATTGATGGCGATGCACGGCCCAAGGCGCGATCATCACCATCGTGCCGCGCTTGATCTTTTTCGTGCCAATCGTCGTCGCGCGCGCTGCGACGCGCGGAATAAAGGTGATGGGCGGATAAAGTCGCATGGCCTCTTTGAAGACATTGCGGGCATAGGTCAGCCGCTTCACATGGTCGAACTCAATCGGTCCAGAGCCTGCAATTTCGACAGCTTCAGCGCGGATTTTATCGGCTACAGCGGGTTGCATCGCGGCAATGAAGAATGCCCAGGTGAGCGCGCTTGCGGTGGTTTCATGGCCCGCCAAAAAGAACACGCCCAATTGGTCGATCAATTCTTCGCGGGTAAAGCGTGTGTCGGTCTCTAAATCGCGTGCGGCAATCACCGCTGCGGCAATGTCATCAAATTGCGCGCCCGCCTCTAAATGCGTGTCGAGGAGGCGACCGATATGCCCACGGATGCGGGCACATGCCTCCAAGACATCGGCGCGCTGGGGGATATCGTCAAACGGCTTGCCAAAGATCAAGCGCACCAACTCAACATGCGCGACGCTGCGCTCAAAGAAGGCGAAGGACTCAAACACGTCGCGCGCCGTATCATTGGCCAGTGAGGCCGAGAAGACGGTTCGGCAAATGATGTCGGCGGTCAATTGCCCCATGGCGAGGTCCAGCGACATTTCTTGGCCCGAAGCCGCAGCAGCCTGCAGACGCACCTCAAAATCATCCAGCGCACCGACCATCGACGGAAAGGCCTTAGCCAAGCGAATATGGGAAAAGGCCGGATCAATCATCCGCCTTTGCTGACGCCATAACGAGCCACTGGACACAAACATGCTGTCGCCAACCAAGGGCGTCAGGGCACCAACCATCAAATCATTCTTCGGGAAGATATCTTCAGGATCGGCCAAGATGGGCTTGGTCAAAGCTGGGTCATTCACAATTTGGATCGAGCGGCGCGAATAGCCCAATGGCCCCATGGGCAAGAGATAGGCATCAGCGGGCATCAGGCTTAAGAGGTCGCCATCGCCTTGTCGGATGACTCGGACCAAACTGGCCAAAGGCCCCATAGGTGCAGGCCGAGGCGGCTTATAGGCTGCGCCTAGAGCGTGAAGTCCGTCCGCCGCCACTCGTCTACCTCAGCCCACTCATCCTGATCGCTCCGCAAAAAGCCGCGCCCAACCCCTTGAAGCCTAACGCTTGACGCGTCACTATGTCCAGCCCACTAGACGCTTTCGACTGGATAGACAGTGATGCTCACCTTGTTTCACACGTTGGTTGCCATCCATATCGCGTTTGGGGCGGTCGGGCTGGTCAGCTTCTGGATCCCTGTTCTTGGCAAGAAGGGTAACCGCAATCACCGGCTGTGGGGTAAAGTTTTTGCACGATCGATTTTAGCTGCAGGCTGTGTGGCTCTGTTGCTCAGCATTTGTACGTTGATCGACCCGCTAGGCACGCACCCGCATCTGAAGGACCCCGTCTTTGTGCGCGGTATATTTGGGATCATGATGCTTTATCTGGCGATCTTGACGATCAATCTGGCTTGGTACGGGCTGGAGACGATTAAGAATAAGGCCAATCATGCCGCCAACCGACGCGGTCTAAATCTGGCGCTTCAGCCATTCCTGATCGCCGCTGCCTTTGCCTGCGCCATCGAAGGCGTTCTGATTGGTCAGTATCTGATGGTGGGCATGTCCATGGTCGGCTTTGCGACGGCGGGCACCAATCTCTTCTTCATGCTGAACCCCTCCCCCGGACCTAAAGTCTATTTGATGGAGCATGTGAAGGCTATCGTTGGGGCCGGGATCTCAGTCTACACCGCTTTCTTCGCCTTTGGCGCGGTTCGGCTTATGCCGTCTATGGCCTTGCATCCGGGCCTTTGGGCGATCCCGTTGGTGACCGGGCTTGCGATCATCCTCTACCACCATCGCCAAATCCGATTGAGCCTGCAGGCTCGCATCACACAGACCGCAGGCGCGTCTTCGTGACGGCAAAGAAGATCCTCGTCATTGGCGCGGGCATGGGCGGCCTTGCGGCGGCCATTGATCTTGCCCGTCAAGGCCATCAAGTCGATGTCGTCGAGCGGGCAGCCGATGTGGGTGGCAAAATGCGCCAAGTGCAGGTCGGCGAAACTGCTATTGATGGTGGCCCCACCGTCTTCACCATGAAGTGGGTATTTGACGGCCTATTTGGAGATGCGGGCTTATCCCTCGACGATCATCTTACCCTTTTGCCCGCAACCATCCTCGCCCGCCACGCGTGGACGCAAGGTGGTGATCTGGATCTTTTTGCGGACCGCGACGAGTCTGCCGAAGCCATTCGAGAATTCGCCGGGGCCCAGGATGCGGCGGGCTATTTGGCCTTCTGCAAGCGAAGCGCCGCCATTTATGAGACCCTGCGCGGGCCCTTTATCGCTAGTCAAAGGCCAAACCCTTTTGAACTCGTGGCGCGGGTTGGGTTCAATAGATTGGGCGCGATGTGGGATACTGCCCCACATCAAACGATGTGGGGCGCACTTGGAACCTATTTCAAAGACCCACGCTTGAAACAACTCTTTGGCCGCTACGCCACCTATTGCGGCTCGTCGCCCTTTGCGGCACCAGCGACTTTGATGCTGGTAAGCCATGTGGAACAAGAGGGCGTCTGGCGGGTCGACGGGGGAATGGCAAAGGTTGCGGCGGCCCTGAAAGCCCTTGCGATCAGCCAAGGCGTGACCTTCCATTTCAACGCCGATGTGGAACGCATCGAAACCCGGAACAAGCGCGTCAGCGGCCTTATGCTACAGGGCGGGGCAACAATGCCAGCCGATGCCATTGTGTTCAATGGCGACATTTCAGCCCTTGGCCGCGGCCTCCTAGGCACAGAAGTGATGCCTGGCGCGCAGCCCGTCGCCCTACCGCAACGCTCACAGTCTGCGATTACCTGGTGTGCGACGGCTACCACCAGCGGCTTGGCACTTGCCCATCATAGTGTTTTGTTTTCCGATGATTACAAGGCTGAGTTTCAAGATGTTTTCACCCGCCAGCGTCCGCCACAGGCACCGACAATTTATATTTGCGCGCAAGACCGCGACGATGCCTGCGCCCCGCCTGACAGGCCAGAGCGCCTGCTGATCCTGATGAATGCGCCGGCCAATGGCGATTCTACGGACTATGGCCAAGACGCCCAAGCGAAAGCGAGAGAAAGCGCTTGGGCGATGATGACAAGCTGTGGCCTGACGCTTTCGGTCGCGCACGACCAGATTACCACGCCTCATGGGTTCAATGCACTCTTCCCAGCCAGCGGCGGCGCGCTCTATGGCCGCGCCAATCATGGGCCGATGGCCAGCTTTCAAAGACCCGGCGCTCGCAGCGGCGTACAGGGGCTTTATTTGGCGGGCGGCTCTGCCCACCCGGGCCCCGGCATTCCGATGGCCGCGCTTTCGGGACGGCTAGCCGCCGCCCGTCTACAAGCAGACTTGGACAAGGCTTAAGCGGTTTTGACCTTCCCAGCCCAAGCACTGGCTGGCGGGATTAACCGATCAATGACCTTTGCCGAAGACACTACACCGGGCAGCCCAGCACCGGGATGTGTGCCCGCGCCCACGAAATAGAGGCCCGGCACATCCGAGCTGATGTTATGCGGCCGGAACCACGCACTTTGGAACAGCTTAGGCTCCATGCCAAAGGCTGCGCCATGGGTGGAGAGCAGGCGATCCTGAAAGTCTTGCGGGGTCAGCATATGGGATGACACAATCGCTTCAGACAGGCCGGGCAGAACGGTGTCGGCCAAGCGCTGTTCGATCTTTTTACGATAAGGCTCTGCCATGCTTGCCCAATCGACACCACTGCCCAAATGCGGGACGGGGGCCAAGACGTAAAAGGTATCGCAGCCCTCCGGCGCGAGGCTCGGGTCGTTTGCCGTCGGGCGATGCAGATAGAGACTGAAGTCTTCCGCCAATGTTTTTTTGGTGAAAATGTCGGTCAACAATTCCTTATAGCGGGGGCCGAGCACCATGGTGTGCTGATAGCAATCGTCAAACTTCCGATTGGTACCAAAGTACCAGACAAATAAGCTCATCGAATAATCGGCGCGCGCGATCTTTTCATCCGTCCAAACCTTGCGCGGCTGATTGCGCAGCAGCTTGGTATAAGTCCAGCCCAAGTCAGCGTTGGAGACAATTAAATCGGCATGCACGGTCTCACCACTTGCCAAACGCACCCCGGCGGCCCGACCACCCTCTGTCAAAATCTCGTCGATCTCGGCATTATAAACGAGTTGATTGCCATGGCCCTCGATCAGATCGACCATGCCCTTTACCAGAGCCCCGGTGCCACCAAGGGCATAATGGACGCCATAGGTGCGCTCGAGATGGGCGATCAGGCAGTAATAAGAAGTGGTGGCAAAGGGATTGCCGCCGATCAACAGGGGATGGAAGCTGAAAGCTACCCGCAGTTTTTCGTTTTTAAAAAATTCTGAGACCTTGCCATAAACGGTGCGGAATCCACCCAAGCGGATCAAGTCAGGCGCGGATTTGAACAAAGTCGACAGTTCGTGAAACGGCTGGTCGACCAGTTTGGTGAAGGCTTCATCATAAATGGCCTCACTGGCCTTCATATAGCGATCAAAACCCGCAAGGTCGTCTGGCTCAAAGCGGACAATCTGCGCGCGCATCGCATCAAGATCAGCCGTTGCCTCAAAAACCGTTCCATCGTCAAAGCGGATTTTGTAAAACGGGTCGATGCTGCGCAGCTGGACATGGTCCGACAGGGTCTTACCGCAGAGGTCCCATAATTCCTCGAAGATGAAAGGTGCCGTGATAATGGTTGGGCCAGCATCGAAGGTGAAGCCGTCTTGACGATACACATAGCCGCGCCCACCTGGGCC
>CALRLV020000198.1:0-5808 GCA_943368895.1 Ferrovibrio terrae | reverse complement strand
GAAGAAGTTCCAATTTTTATTATAGAGCGCTGCGTGTTTCTCGCAGAAATGCCAGATTTCGCCCGGATTATCGCGGCTTTTAGGCGCGCGACAAGTCGCTTCGGCCCCACATCCATCGTGCTCGCACATTTGGACATCGGGGTTTACTTTGACAACCGGTGGCTTTCGCACCCGAATGTCCACAAATTTAGGGCGGTAGGAGAATGAATCTGTCATGAGGGTGCTAATATGCGTTTGACTGCCTCTACAGACAAGGACGAATGACCGATGGGACCCGTGCAAATACAGATGCGAAAAAAGCTGATAGAGGCCTTTACGCCCTTAGTACTTGAAATCTTGGACGAAAGTGCAAGTCACGCAGGTCATGCTGGAGCCGCTGTGCATGCGGCAAAGCAAGGTGGATCTGCGACAGGCATTGGCGAGACCCACTTTTCGGTCACCATCGTCAGCGCCGCTTTTGCAGGCCTAAATCGTGTGGCCCGCCAGCGCGCCATCTATCAGGTTTTGGCTGAAGAGTTGGCCGGGCCCGTCCATGCTTTAGCGCTGAAAGCCGATGCACCAGATTGAAAGCTCAGTCAGCGCGGTCGCGGGCTTCAAACACAGGTTCTGGCTTGATGAAGGGCGCGGTCTCATCCTCCTCGGCCGTACTGGCAACTTGGTCTGCTGAAGGCAAAAAGCGGGATAGGATCAGGAGCCCTAAAACAGCGGATATTACGGAGCCCGCATAAACGCCCAAACGTGTTGGGGTGGCAAGGCTTGGGTCCTTAAAGGCCAGGGCCCCGATAAACAGGCTCATGGTAAAGCCAATACCGGCAACGCATGCCACGCCCAGCATTTGCGGAAACGTGCCCGGAAGCTTCGCCCGCATCAGTTTGGCAGCCGCAAAACCGCTGAACGCGATACCAATTGGCTTGCCCAGCACAAGGCCAAGAGCAGCGCCCAAGGTCACGGGATGGGTCAGATATTTCTCGGCACCCGCCAGATCGACGCCGGCATTGGCAAAGGCAAACACCGGCATGATGCCATACAGCACCCAAGGCCTAAAATCATGCTCCGCCTCATGCAGGGGGGATTTGTCGTGGCGGTCGCGCATCGGCACGCAAGCCGCAACCAGAACGCCCGCAATCGTGCCACTCACGCCGCTTTGGTGCATGAAAACCCACAGCACGACCCCGATCAGGACATAAAGGCCGATCGAGCGGACTTTGAAGCGGTTCATGGCGATGAGAACGCCCAGAACCACAGCGGCTTGCACTAAATAATGGATATGGAGGGTTTCGGTGTAGAAAAAGGCCACAATTACGATCGCGCCCAAATCATCCACCACAGCAACTGCCAGCAAAAAGGCCTTTAGGGCAGGGGGGACGCGATTACCCAAGAGGGACAGAACGCCCAGAGCGAAAGCAATGTCGGTGGCAGCAGGGATCGCCCAGCCATGGCCAAAGCCTGCAGGTGCGGCGAAGAACAAAAAGATTAAGGCCGGGATCGCCATGCCGCCTGCGGCACTAACAATCGGCAGTATCGCAGCAGCGGGATTGGACAATTGGCCTTCCAACAACTCCCGCTTGAGCTCAAGGCCGACAAAAAAGAAGAAAATCGCCATCAGACCATTCTTGATCCAATAGGAGAATTTCATCTCAATGCCGCCCTCGGTCGGCCCCACGGTCACCTTGGTGTCCAAAATCCCATGATAAAGGTCAGCCAAAGGGGAATTGACCACAATCATTGCAGCAATGGCTGTGGCAACCAGCAAAGCACCTGGCACCGCTTCTTGCGGCAGAAAGCCAAAATATTTGGTGTCGGTCGAAGAGCTGGCCATGATAATTCCTTGAAAGCCTAGGAGGGTCTTACGCGATGGAGATGAGATAGCCTGTATAGGCTACAAAACCTGCGAGAAATACCAATCCCTCCCAACGCACCAGTTTCAGGCCTGAGCGCGCGAAGAACACCAAAAGTGCCGTTGTGGCTAAGAGGACCCAGATGTCAAACTGGATGATTTGGGCTGGGATCTCAATCGGTTTGACAACCGCAGTCGCGCCAAGAACGAACAATACATTGAAGATGTTCGAGCCGACAATATTGCCATAGGCCACATCCGCATGTTTGCGCAAAGCAGCAGTGATTGAGGTAACAAGCTCTGGCATGGACGTTCCCACAGCCACCACCGTGAGGCCGATAATTGTGTCCGACACGCCAAAGCCTTTGGCCAAGTCAACGGCCCCATTGACGAAAAAGCGGGCACCGAAAATGGTGATGGCAATGCCGCCAACAGCCAGCATCAAAGGCAATAGAATACCCTTAGGCCCTTTTGGAGCATCTTCGGCCCGATGTTCTAAGACCAAGGCCGCTTCATCTGGATGCCGCTTTTCTTGGGTGTAGACAAAATAGACATAAGCCAACAACGAACCAATGAAGAGCAAGCCCATCCAGCTTGGCATGAAGCCCACCCAAACGACGCCGAGCAATGCAAAACTAGAGGCGAGAAGGACCAACACATCGCGCTTGAAGCCCTTTGGATCAATCACCAGCGGGAAAATGACGGCAGAGGCCCCCAAGATCAACAATACATTGGCGATGTTGGAGCCCACAACATTGCCCACGGCGATGCCAGGGGAGCCCTCTAAGGCCGCCGTGACGCTGGTCACAAGCTCTGGCGTGGAGGTACCAAAGCCCACCAAGGTCAGCCCAATCAGGAGAGGCGAGACGCCCATGTTTTTTGCGGCGGTAACAGAGCCCCGAACCAAAAGGTCCCCACCAATGACAAGCATGACCAATCCGATGGCCAATGAGATCGCGATTTCCAAGGCTGGGTGCTCCGTAGGGCAAAGAAGAAGATAAGCGTGTGCCCGAGATAAGCTCATGGCCCAAGCCTGTCTTCTTAGCAACTTTTACCGCATGAACGTTTCGTGAGCGCGAAGTGATCAATGCTGTTGTTTGTTGATGGACTTATTGCACCTAGGCCCGCGTGGCGTTACGTTTAGGCCATGTTTCAAGCGCAGCCACCCTTTCCTGTGCCGCTCAAACGGACCGTGGCGCTGGTTGGCCTCATGGGCGCGGGCAAGTCGTCAGTAGGGCGTCGCCTTGCAGCCAATTTGAATGTTCCCTTCAAGGATGCGGATGACGAAATCGTGATCGCCGCTGGCAGGCCGATCGCAGATATCTTTGCCGAACGTGGCGAGGATGAGTTCCGGGCCGGTGAACGTCGGGTGATTGCCCGCATCTTGGAAGAGTCACCTCATATTCTGGCGACGGGCGGTGGGGCCTTTATGAACCCCGTTACACGTGTGATGTTGCGCCAGCGCGCGACGACAGTCTGGTTGCGTGCGGATTTGGAGACTTTGGTCAAGCGTGTGTCGCGCCGCGATGATCGCCCCCTGTTGCGCGCGGGCGATCCACGCGAAATCATGGAAAAATTGATGGAAGTTCGCTATCCGACCTATGCTGAGGCAGACATTGTTGTAGAGTCTCGTGAGGGTCCGCACCATATTACGGTCGATGCCGTCATTGCTGCCCTGCGCGCGCACGGGGATTTGGAGAGCGTGGCGTGAAGCAAACCATTCAAGTGGCCTTGGATCAAAGGTCCTATGTTGTTGATATTGGCCAAGGGCTCTTGGCAGAAGCTGGTGCTCTGATCCGCCCGCTGATGAAGCGGCCCCGCGTTGCCATAATCGCGGATTCCACGGCTTGGGCGCTTCATGGTGGATTGTTTTCGAAAAGCCTCACCGAAGCGGGCATCCACTGGGATGTGATCGAGATTGCGCCAGGTGAGGCCAGCAAAAGCTTTGTGAGCCTCGAACGCGTCACAGAAGCACTCTTGAAGCTCAATCTAGAGCGCTCTGACCTGATCATCGCTTTTGGCGGTGGGGTCACAGGCGATTTGACGGGTTTTGCCGCGGGCATCACAAAGCGCGGCATCGATTTTGTACAAGTGCCCACCACCTTGCTGGCCCAAGTCGATTCCTCGGTCGGTGGTAAGACCGCAATCAATGCAAGTGCCGGCAAAAATCTGATCGGATTGTTCTGGCAGCCCCGTTATGTGCTGGCAGATCTGGATAGCCTGGCGACTTTGCCAGCGCGGGATCTGCGGGCCGGATGGGCGGAAATTTTGAAGATTGGCCTTTTAGGCGACCGCGCTTTCTTTGACTGGTGTTTGGCGCATGCGCCAACAGCGCTAGCTGGCAATGTCGAGCATTTGGCCTATGCCATTGGTCAATCCGTGCAGGCCAAGGCCCGCATTGTTGCTGAAGATGAGCGTGAAGCCGGGGTGCGGGCGCTCCTCAATCTGGGGCATACATTTGGCCACGCATTTGAAGCCATTGTTGGCTTCGATGAAAGCGTGTTGCGTCATGGCGAGGCGGTTGCGTGCGGCATGGCCATGGCGTTCCGCTTTTCCCATGTGCAAGGTCTCTGCCCGCAAGAAGACGTCATCTTGGCTGAGCAGGCCGTAGCGGCAGCCGGGCTTGCCCATCTGCCAAGCCTTTTGCCCGGCGGTCCCTGGCAAGCAGATGCCCTGTTCGAGGCCATGAGCCACGATAAGAAGAATGAGAATGGGGCGCTGACCCTGATTTTGACGCGCGGCATTGGCGCAGCCTTTGTACAAAAGGGTGTTGATGCTGAGGCCGTCCGTGCCTTTTTGAAAGAGGATGTTCAAAAATGACGATGGACCCCACGGTCATCGTAACCGCGATTTTGGTCGCTGTTTTGATTGCTCTATCGGCCTTTTATTCTGCGGCAGAAACGTCGATCACGTCGTCGTCGCGCGCACGTATGTTCCAGCTTGAAAAGGAAGGCGACCGGGGGGCTGCTCGCGTCAATCGCCTCATTCAGAACCCGGACCGTTTGATCGGCTCCTTGCTTCTGGGCAATAACTTTCTCAACACCTTGGCAGGTGCGTTGACGACGGCACTTTTGGTGCAATTGTTTGGCCAAGCGCCGACGACGATCGCGATCGCGACGGCGTTGGTAACGGCGATTGTTTTGATCTTTGCCGAAGTAATGCCCAAGACCTTTGCTTTCTCTTACCCAGAGGCGACGGCGCGGTGGGTGTCGCTGCCGGTGCAATGGTCTGTCACGCTCCTGAGTCCAATTGTAACGGCTGTGCGCTGGATTGTCCGGGCGACGCTGCAGATCTTTGGCGTCAAGCTCGACCGCGTCACCGATGAAGACGCGACAATGGAAGAAATTCGTGGCGCGATTGAACTCGGCAAACACGAAGGTAGCGTGGAGAAGTCAGACCGGGATCGGGTTGCAGGCGTTCTTGATTTGGAAGAGCTCGACGTCTCAGACGTCATGATCCACCGCAAGAATATGAAGACGATTGATGTGGAATTGCCGCCACGCGAAATCGTCATGCAAGTGCTGCAGACCCAGCACTCGCGCTTGCCGCTCTATGAAGGGGATCAAGAAAACATTGTCGGGATTTTGCATGCCAAAGATTTGCTGCAAGCCATTGCCGACGCGCAGGGCGATTTGGACGCGATTGACCTAAAAGCCATCATTCGTCCGCCCTGGTTTGTGCCCGATACCACGACCTTGAAGGAACAATTGGAAGAATTCCTCAAGCGCCGCAGCCATGTCGCCTGTGTGGTCGACGAATATGGTGCGTTACAAGGCTTGGTGACCTTGGAAGACATCTTGGAAGAAATCGTCGGCGATATTGTGGATGAGCATGATATCGCCATTCAAGGCGTACGGCCGCAGCCAGATGGATCGGTCAATGTGGATGGGGCCGTGCCTATTCGCGACCTAAATCGTGCGATGGACTGGGATTTACCCGATGAAGAGGCGGTGACCATCGCGGGCCTGGTG
>CALRLV020000197.1:0-5819 GCA_943368895.1 Ferrovibrio terrae | reverse complement strand
TAAACACTGAACGAGATCGAATTTTGTAAACATATACGTAACCACTTACCGGATAGAATGCTTCCCAGAATCTATGGCGCTGAGTTCTATTGAGGCAGGTCTCGATAGATGGAGATGTCAGCACAGGACCGGGGAGAGTTGTAATGTTGTCTGGGCTGAATAAGGTCGCAATTTCTAAAAAGCTACCAATGGTGATCGCGGGGCTGGCGGCGCTTGCGGCGGCAATGTCGGGTGGGGCGGCTTATCTCAACTCCCAAAGTAATATCAACTCAGAAACGAAGGACCTGCTGACGGCGACCGCGCAGTCGCGCGCTGAAGCAGCTAAAGCCTTCTTCGACACGTCCGGCGCACAAGCCAAGGAATTGGCCTCCAGCGCGATTATCTCGACTGCTTTGGACCGCTTCTCTGCCGCTTACGCGCAATTGGGTCCAGACGCTGAAGCCCAGCTTCAAGCTACTTATATTGACCAGAACCCGAATGCTGCAGGCCAAAAGGAAAAATGGGACGCCGCCAATAATGGCACGGCCTATGACGCTGTTCATGCCGAGCTGCATCCTTGGTTGCGCAATATCCTTCGCACCAACGACTTTTATGACATTTTCCTGTTCGATGCTGAAGGGCGTAACGTCTATACAGTGTTCAAGGAGCGCGACTTCGCGACCCAACTGGCAAACGGCAAGTGGAAAGATTCGGGTCTGGGCGTTCTTGTCCGCGACGTAATCGCCGCTGGTGCAAATGCTGAGCCTAAACTGGCCGACTTTAAACCCTATGCGCCTTCGGCCGATGTGCCAGCGGGCTTTATCGCTGTGCCAATCAAAGGCGCGAATGGCGAGCTGAAGGGCGTGTTCGCAATCCAATTGTCGATCAACAAAATCGATGCCTCGATGAAGCCGCAGCCTGCTAACGGCAAGACGGGCGAAAACACCCTGATTGGTGAAGATTTCTTGGTGCGCAATAACTCGCCACACGCGAAAGAGCCAACAATCCTAACGTCAAAAGTTGAAAACGACTTTGTTAAGCAGGGCTTCGAAGGCCAATCCATCACCACCACGACTAACGATGCGGATGGTAACGCTGTTATCTCAGCCTTTGTGCCTTTCTCGGCACTTGGTGCTAAGTTTGTCGTCGCTGCCGATGAAACGGTCGCTGAGGCTCAAGAGCCATTGCGGGCTTTGGCTTTGAACATTCTGTTGGCTACCTTGGTCGCAATTGGGGCTGCTGCTGCCGCTGGCTTCTTGTTTGCCCGCAGCTTGTCCAAGCCAATCGCTGACCTCACCGACGCTATGCGTACCTTGGCCAGCGGCGTGACCGACATGATGATCCCAGGCCGCGATCGTGGCGACGAGCTGGGTGAAATGGCCGAAGCGGTTGAAGTCTTCCGTGAAAACGCCATTGAGCGCATCGCGCTTGAAGCGGCCGCCAGTGAAGAGACCAAGATCCAAATGCGCCGCGCAGAAGCGATTGCTTCGGCAACCCAAGCTTACGAGCAAGTGGCAGGCGACATGCTACGGACCGTGGCTGCTGCTTCGGCAGAATTGGAAGCCACCGCTCAAGCCATGACGGCTGCAGCGGACCGCACCAATATGATGGCCTCCAGCGTGGCCGCTGCTGCAGAAGAAAGCACTGTCAGTGCCTCCACTGCTGCGGGTTCGGCTGAAAGCCTCACCACCTCGATCTCGACCATTCAGTCGAATGTCTCTGAATCGAGCTCGGTTGCGATTGAAGCGGTTCGCTTGAGCGGGGAAGCCCAAGGCGCTGTGAGCGAATTGGCCAATTCGGCCCGTCGCATCGGCGAAGTGGTCGAACTGATTAAGGGCATCGCCGATCAAACCAACCTCTTGGCCTTGAACGCTACCATCGAAGCCGCACGTGCCGGTGAAGCTGGTCGCGGGTTCGCCATCGTGGCGCAAGAAGTCAAAAACCTCGCCAGCCAGACCGGCAATGCGACTGAGGATATCGCCGCTCAAATCGGTTCGATCCAAGGCGCAGTGGATGGCGCAGTCGGTGCCATGTCGCGCATCGAAGCGGTTATCACCCGCATCAACCAAAATGCTGGCATGATCGGCCAGTCGGTGGATATGCAGGCAACCGTGACTCAAGAGATCGCCAGCGCGATCACGCAAGTGGCTGCAGCTTCCCAATCGGTGGCTTCAGACGTCTCGCGTGTGACCGAAACTGCGGGTGAAACCGGCGCCGCTGCAAGCCAAGTGCTGGCCGCTAGCCGCGAGCTCTCGGTCCAAGCTGCGAAGCTGGATCAAGAGACCCAGGAATTCTTGGAACGCGTCCGCGCCGCCTAATCAGGCCGCCTCGCTACAAAATGAAAGGCCCGCTGAGCAATCAGCGGGCCTTCTTCGTTTTACGCCACAGCCAATTGAACAGCGTCCCTAAGGCTCTTTTCAAAAGCCATCAGCGCGATCTGGCCTTGTTGGGCCAGATTGAAGCGCTGGATAGGACCTGTTTGGACGAAACCTAGCTTTTCCAGCAAGTGAAGGCTTGCCGGATTGTCGTGATGGGCTTCGGCCTCAATCGTGGTGAAGCTTGCTTGGCGTGCTGCCCAGTCGAGCACGGCCTGCACGGCCCCACTGCCAAGGCCTTGGCCCCAGAACTCGGGCAGGAAGGCATAGCCTAGTTTGGCACTGCTAGGGTTGGTCTGCCGCAGGCCGATCTGGCCCACTACGTCGCCCTCACTGTTCTCAACAGCCCAGACAAACTCGAGGCCCCGTGTTTCGGCTGCCCGGATCATTAAGATCATGGCGCTGGCATGTAAGGCCGTGAAGGGCCTTGGAATGGTGCACAGGCCGCGCGCCACCTCTGGCCGGTTCAATAGATTGGCCAATGCCAAGCTGTCCTCATGCTCCAACGGGCGCAGCAGCAGACGCGGGGTCAATAGGGCTGGCGTCATGACCTGGGTCTCCTTTCTGCCTCAGCGATATCGCGATGCATCACTTGCGTGGGCGAGGATTTGCCCGTTGCTAAGACGCTCATCTCGCGAATCGCATCCACCTTGTAGAAGCCAAGTTTTTCAAGCACGTGACCGGATTGTGTGTTTGCCGTGGCAAAGCCAGCCACGAAATAAACAGGATCGAGATCGTGGATCGCAGCGGCGATCACGGCCTTACCCGCTTCGGTAGCATAGCCCTGACCCCAGTATGGAACGCCCAGCCAATAGCCGAGTTCCCAGGCGGAGCTGCCATCCAGCGTCATGCGGTCCATCCAGTGCAGACCCATGGCCCCTATAAAGCCCTCGACTTTATGCTCGATCGCAAAGACATAGTTTTCTTTGCCAGCCCACATCTCTGGCTGCTTGCTCAACCATTCTTCACCATCTTCTTCGCGGTAAGGGTGGGGCATGCGGGACAAATTGCCGGAGACGCGGAGATCATTGGCCAGGCATACAACGCGCGCAAGGTCAGTCATCTGCATGGGGCGCAGGGTGAGGCGGCTCGTATCAATTTGTGTACGCATGGCAAAGTCTCCGTCAGGAAACCCGCGCGGGGTGTGGGGAGACTGGCCCGAACCAAAATCTGGCTCAAAGGACCCGTATGCATCAGGGCATAACGCAAACGGGGGGCCGGTGATCCGGCCCCCCGCGCGGGAAATGGTCTGTTTGACCGGATCACCCCTTTCAGGGGGACGATCCGGAGTGGTTCAGGACCGCCTTATTCTGCTGCTTCCGCAATCGGCATGACGGAGACAAAACATTTGTCGTCGCGCTTGCGGGTAAATACGACTTGGCCATTAGCGGTCGCAAACAGGGTGTGGTCGCGGCCAAGGCCGACGTTTTCACCAGCAAAGAATTTGGTGCCGCGTTGACGCACAAGGATGTTGCCCGAGACAACCATCTCGTTGCCGAACTTCTTGACGCCAAGACGCTTGGAGTGCGAATCGCGACCGTTGCGTGACGAGCCGCCGGCTTTTTTATGTGCCATGTGTCAGTCTCCTGTGCGCTTGGTTACGCGTTGACGGCGGTGATATGAACGACACTGCCCCATTGGCGGTGGCCGTTACGACGACGATAGGTCGAGCGACGGGTCTTTTTCATCACCATCACTTTGTCGCCCTTGCGGGTTTCCAGCAAAGTTGCAGCAACCGTTGCGCCAGCCACGAGTGGGGCACCGACGGTTACGCCAGCGTCACCGCCAACCATCAGCACGTCGCTGAAAGTAATGGCGCTGCCTGCTTCGCCTTCTAATTTCTCAATCACAAGCTTGTCGCCTGCAGCGACTTTATATTGCTTGCCGCCAGTTTTGATCACCGCGAACATCGCGCTGTTCCTTGATAAGGGGCGAACGGACCAGACCGGGGATCGGGATGGGGTTCGCGGAATAAACGAAAGCGCCCGCCATGACGGCGAGCGTTAGGGAGGGTGTCCTTAAAGTCGCAAGCGCCCGAAGTCAATTGAGAATGCTGATGTTCGCGGCGCTTTATGGCGCCTTAAGCGCAAGAAAATCCAGCAACGCTAGTCATAAGCCCTTGGCACCCGCGCCGCCGAAAAGCCGAGCAGGCGCGCTTGCCCATTCTCAATACCAATCTCAATCGGTGCTGACAGGCCGGGGACCGCCACGCCATTGGGCTTTATCGCACCTTGGCCGCGAATTTCGCCTTGCCATTGCCCGTCTGCTGTCACGTGTAAGCGGCCCGTGCCCTGATCAAAGGACAACGGCCCCCAGTTGAGTTGGGCAGCCATGATGGTGAACTCGCCCTGCGCCTTTGCCCACGCTTTGGTCGATTGCAATAAAGTCTGGCCTTGGATGATCGGGCCAGTCACCCGAACATGGTCGATCTTAGAGCCCAGAATCGCGGCAGGCCCTTCGGGCAGCGCGCTTAACTCCACGGATTTCAGGTCTAAAGCAAAAGCAAGGCTACTGGTTTCTTGGGGGTTCGCAACCAAATGCACGCCGCCAGCCCCTGTGCGCCACGGGGCAGGTCCAAGACCAGAAGGGTCAACGACACCCGCCTGCAAGCCTTCAAACGTCAAAGAAAACCGCGCCAATTGGCCGTCTTTAAATCGCAGACTGGCCTTGAGGTCGGTAGCTTGTAGCGGCCGCATCGGCCCACCGGGCAATTTCAGCTTCGGCTCCAGCGCACCCTCCAGTGCCCAGAGATTGAGATTGAAGGGCGAGGCAGCAGCCACAAAGCGCGAAGCTTCAAAAACAAAGCCCGTGCTGGTCTGGACGCGCAACCCAGTAATGCGAGCTTCAAAGCGATAAGGAAAGCCTGTGACCTCTATGTTTTCCTTAGGCAAAGCTGGCAAGGCTTGCGCCACTTGCGCCGCTATTTTTTGCGCAGTCTGGCTCCAATAGACGTAATAGCCCCCCAGAACGAGGGCTCCCGTGGCTAGGGGGAGGATAAGGCCGCTGAGTGGCGTGCGCTTGGCTTCAGTCATTAATCGCCGCCGCCGCCATCGCCGCCGCCGCCGCCATCGCCACCGTCGCTATCGAATTTGTTCGACGATCCCCAATCGGAATCTCCATCACTTTTGGATGAGGATTTGGAACCAGAAGTGCTTAGGTCCGAACCATAAGGATAACCGACGTCGCCGCCGGATGATTCATCGCGATGCTGCTTGCGGAGCATAGTTTGTTTAACCTCATGCTCATCCAGCAAAGCCTGACTGGCGCCTTCAATCCGGTTTTCCAACAGCTCCATAAAAGGGCCGCGTTTTAGGCCGGGTGGGATGACGGGCAGAAATTCAAACACCACTTTGCCGGGGTAGCGCATAAAGCCCTTCGCAGGCCAAGATGTGCCCGTGTTCAGTGCCAAGGGCACACAGGGTACGCCCAACAGCATGTAAATCGCAGCAACGCCGGGCTTATAGT
>CALRLV020000196.1:0-5853 GCA_943368895.1 Ferrovibrio terrae | reverse complement strand
CAATAATGGGCAATCCCGGTCTCCAAAGTCAGGGTTAAAGCTTCAGCATTCATCCACGCCAGCATCAAGACCTCGCCCGTCGCTGTCGATTGCGCGACCGCCGGGATCAGACCGTCAGCATCAAAGCGCGGCATCAGGGCAAGCCCGCGCTCGAGCGCTTGGGTAGAGCTGGCTTGGGGGAAAGGTTGCGAAGCGGCCAAATGTTTGCCTCAAATCAAGGTTTAGGCGCTAAGCTTGGGTGCGTTTAAGCTTAGCGAGGTCTGTTTCTTGCACATCTATGATCAGGCCCGCAATGGGGCACTTGCCCTGCACGCCCAAGCCCGTGCGTGGTCCAGCCAAAGTGCGGGTCGCACGGCAGCCTTTGAATTTGTGATGTTTGGTGTCAAGCAGGCTTGGGCCTGTCTTTATGGCGGCACCATGCTGGGGCTTCTGATCCTGACCATGCTGTTCTGGCCCAAAGAAGGGGTCATAATCAGCCGGTTCGACTTCCTATTTCTAGCGGCAATTGCCCTGCAAGTGTTATTGGTATCCCTCAAACTGGAGCGAGTGGAAGAAGTTAAGGTGATCGCCATCTTTCATGTGGTCGGCACGATCATGGAGTTGTTCAAAACCCACATGGGCTCTTGGACTTATCCGGGCGACGCCTTCTTCAAGATCGGCGGCGTGCCACTATTTACGGGCTTTATGTATGCCTGCGTCGGTAGCTATATCGCCCGCATCACCCGCTTAATGGACCTACGATTTAGCCACTATCCGCCGATGTGGACGACTTGGGTGCTAGCCATTGGTGCCTATATCAATTTCTTCACCCACCATTTTGGGCCAGACATAAGGGTGGGGTTGTATCTGCTTTCCATCCTGATCTTCTTCAGATGCCGCGTGTATTTTACGCCCGATCAAAAGGCCCGCTGGATGCCGATGCTATTGGGCTTCTTTCTTGTCTCGTTATTTATCTGGTTTGCCGAAAACATCGGGACGTTCACCAATACTTGGATCTACCCGCACCAGAAAGACGGCTGGCACCTGGTGCCGCTCAGCAAGATGGGCGCTTGGTATCTGTTGATGCTGTTAAGCTTTGTTTTGGTAATGCAAGTGCATCCGCCAAAACCTCCGGGCCCTGAAACAAAAACACCGGACCCATGAGGGCCCGGCGCTTTCGCACAACAAATCGGGGAGGATTTAGTTGTAACCTGCCAAACGCAGGAAACGGTCTTTCAATTCCCGGTCCGTCTTGAAGACGCCGGTGAATTGGGTGGTGATGGTTGCCACATTGGGGTGGTGTACCCCACGTGTGGTCATGCACTGGTGCTTGGCATCCAACAGAACAGCCACGCCGGCTGGACGCAGCGCATCGGTGATGCAATCTGCAATCTGGGCGGTCATGGTTTCTTGGGTTTGCAAGCGCTTGCCGAAGATTTCAACGACGCGGGCAATCTTAGAGATGCCGACAACGCGGTTGGTTGGCATATAAGCAATATGCGCCCGGCCCAAGATTGGCACCATGTGGTGCTCACAATGGCTTTCAAGGTCGATGTCGCGCAGCATGACGATATCATCATAGCCTTGGACGTCCTCGAAGGTACGGCTCAATTCTGCGGCTGGATCCATTTCGTAACCAGCAAAGAATTCGCGGTAAGCTTCCACCACACGCTTTGGCGTATCAATCAGGCCTTCCCGGTCTGGGTTATCGCCAGCCCAGCGCAACAGGGTGCGCACAGCAGCCATCGCCTCGTCGCGGCTTGGTCGGTCGGTTTGTGCAACCTCAGAGATGAGGCGCGGGTCTGTAATCGCGTCCATGAGCTTCTGCCCCTTTCAAAGGGGTCGGAGGTCGAGCCGGAAATCCGGTCTTAACGCCCGCCCTGATTTTGATTCATGCGTCTACACATGTAGGCGCACCGTTTATGCCGTCTTCGCGTCAGCATCATTTCAGTCTAAAGGACTGGAGCAATAACAAACACTCAAACCACTGAAGAGTCTACGTTGGCTCTTCGTCTTGGATCACATGATGCGTGAAATAGAACTGTTCAATACCCTGCAACGTGAAAAAATGCGGTTCGTTCCGCAAAACCCTGAACGCGTCACGCTTTATGTTTGCGGTCCAACTGTCTATAATTTCGCCCATATTGGCAATGGCCGTCCGGCTGTCGTCTTCGACACCTTGTTTAGGCTGTTGCGCGCTATTTATGGCGAAAACCATGTGGTTTACGCGCGGAACATCACCGACGTTGACGATAAGATCAATGCAGCGGCGTTGGAACAAGGCGTTGATATCAGCCAAATTACAGAGAAGTTCACTGCGATTTATCGCGCAGATATGGCCTCGCTGGGGACCCTAGCACCGACTTTAGAACCTAAAGTCACGACGCATATGGATGACATCATTTCGTTGGTTGGCCGCCTGCTGGATAAGGGCCACGCCTATACGACGCCGGATGGGGTTTACTTCCATGTGCCGTCTATGCCGACTTATGGGCAGTTGTCGAACCGCAATCTGGAAGACAATGAGGCCGGTGCCCGCATCAGCGTCGACGGCAATAAGCGCGACCCAGCAGACTTTGCTTTGTGGAAGGCGGCCAAGCCGGGTGAGCCTGCTTGGGATGCCCCGTTTGGTTCGGGACGTCCGGGTTGGCACATCGAATGCTCTGCCATGATTGAAACCAATCTGGGCATGACCATCGACATTCATGGCGGCGGGCATGATCTGATCTTCCCGCATCATGAGAACGAGATTGCCCAATCCGTCTGCGCCCATGACGGCACACCCTTGGCTACCATCTGGATGCACAATGGCTTTTTGACCATGAATTCAGACAAAATGTCGAAGTCGCTTGGCAATGTGGAATTGGTGCATCAATTGGTTGAGCGCTGGCCCGGAGAAGCACTGCGGCTTGCCCTACTCTCAGCCCATTATCGTGCGCCCTTGGATTGGACCGACGAATTGATCCTGCAATCCATGAAGACTTTGGATCGGCTCTATCGGGCTTTGGACGGGGTTTGGAATGAACGCGTGGAGCCTGTCCTACCCGAAGGGATTTTGGCTGCACTCTGCGATGACCTGAATACGCCCAAGGCCCTGGCCGAACTGTCCATGCTGGCCCGCAAGGCCAATAAGGCTGAGACCTTCGAGGACCGCAAGCGCGCGAAGGCTGAACTTCTTGGTGCAGGCCTCTTGCTGGGCATTTTGGGGCAAGAGCCTCAAGCTTGGCTGTCGCGCGCCGGTACGGCAGTTGAGGACGATGTGACGGCGGAAATCGAAGCCATGGTGCAAGCCCGCTTTGAAGCCCGCGCCAACCGCAATTGGGCCGAAGCGGACCGCCTGCGCGCGGAACTGGCCGCACGGGGGGTCGAAGTCACGGATGGCAAGGATGGTGCAAGCTGGCGGTTCATCTCGTGATCGAGAAGCGCAATCATCTCGTCATCGGCTTTAGCTGCGCACTCGCTTTGGCGGCACTTACAGGCTGCAAGCCCGCCAAAGAGGCCCCAGTCGTTGAGACAAAAGTTGAGGCGCAGCCGGACGCGACCGCCACTGCCGATGTCGACAAGCGCGCGACCTTGGCCCTGAAGCAGGATCTGGTGACCCGCTTTCCCCAGAACAGTCCCACCGCCAAAGTCGAAGCGGGTTTGACCAAGGACGGCTTTGACTGTGGTCCTAATCCGATGAATGCTGAAGAGCGGGCCTGCCTAAAGGCGGAACGAAAGGGGCCGTGCGAGGAAAACACCATCGTGCGCAGCAAACCCTATCAACCAGAGAAAGCGCAATTCATCCGTATTTGCGAAATTGCGAAATAGCGCTGGCTTAAGGCCTTTCAGGCTTGCAAGGTAAGATAGGCCTTGCCGGTTAAAGCCAGCAGCGCACCCAGTGTTAGCGTTGCCCGCAAGGGCCGGTACCACAGGGGCCAGCGGCGCGTGCCGCCACCCGTTGATACAAAATCCCAAACCCACATCAGCACGAAGCCACCGGCCAACATGCCAAGGCCAACAAGCGGTGCAACATATTGGGTGACAATCGCCAAAGCCGCGATCAGCGACGGGAGAACTGCTGCGGACAAAGTCAAGATACCCGGCGCCTCTGGCCGCGCTCCAATCTCAAAGCCCCAACGTGCCCCACCTAAGAATGACAGAATCACGCCGGAATAGGCAAAGAATAAGGTGGTGGAGACCCCGTCATAAGGCGAAGCGGCGAGTACACTGCCGGCCAATGTGCCGAAAAATGGCACCAAACCTAACACGCCTAGGATCCAGGGGGCTTTCGGGGCAACATCTCGACGGCGCATGCTTGTCTCCTTGCGCCCTGACAGCGCTCTAGAGCCGAGCGCGGAAAATCTGAAACAGATTTTCGCGGCACGTCGGCTCAACATTATCGAGCTAGATCGACCTGATGTGCGTCAAAGCTGCCGCGCGGCGATCCAGGCCTCACCCCGGTGCAAAGCGTTTGACGATGCCCGCGGCGGTTAGCCCCGCTAATAGTGCCAGCAGGACCCCTGCTAGTCCATGCAATACAGCATGATCTCTTGCAAATTCAAAGAGGGCGCGTTCGGCCCCTACCTTAGTAACCACTAAGGTCGTTAAGGTAGATTGGGCTGGCCTACCATTACGAAATACCATGACTTTAGCCGTATAGAGGCCTGGAGGCGTTCGGTCTGGCATCTGAATATCTGCGCGGAACAACCCACCTTTCAGCAGCTTCACCCCATTGGGATCATCGACATAAAGCTTCTCGCGCTGGCGCTGGGCGACAAAGGCATCAATTAGCGTGTCGGCCAAGGGTGAGTCGGCACTGGCTTTGGCAATGTCCAACTGGCCTTTGGGACGCAGACCATAGAGCGAAAGCGTGTCGCTGGGCGCGATCTGTTCAAGCGGCCGAGCGCTGGCAACACCGAAGAAGGTGGGTGCGGCGGCGAAACTGATTTGATCCTTGCCAATCCACAGGCCCGCAGTGCGCTTGCGCTTGGCGATCCAAGCCGGGCGATCTGGCCCGCGAACAGCGACAACAATATCCGTACGACCAACCGAGCCTGCCCGCACTGAACCAAAGATCGTGACCTTAGCTCCGGTGAAACTGGACGTAACCAAGACCGCATCATCAATCAAAGCAGCGGAGACTTGCGTGCTTTGCGCTTGCGCGGCAGGTCCCGCGGCGAGGCCCAACAATAAGACCATCCAGAGTGAAAAGCGCGCCATCATAGCCCACCACCAGGGGACGAGAGCTCAAACAAGGTCGAAGGCACAAACACCAAATCCGCCGCCAGCCTCAGAGCTACCAGCAAGACCAAGGCACCCAAGAGGGCTCGCAATTGCTCCCCCTTCAGCTTACGGCCAATGATGACGCCAATCTGGGCGCCCATCACGCCCCCGACGATCAACAGTCCAGACAAGACCAGGTCGAGGCTGCCATTGGCGGCAGATTGCAAAAAGGTGGTGGCTGACGCCGTGATCAGCACCTGCAGGGTCGATGTCCCTACCACGAGATTGGGTGGCATATGGATGATATAGACCAAAGCTGGGATCAAAATGAACCCGCCACCAACGCCCATAATGGCCGACAAAATACCGACGCCAATTCCAATCCCAAGCGGTGGGATGATGCTGATCACCAGCTTGGAGCGCGGGAACCGAACCTTAAACGGCAAGCGATGGGCGAAATCATTGGGCGACCGTCGGAAACTGGGGGCCGGCCCGCCAGCGCGGGTCTTGGCGATTGCCCGCAGACTTTCCCAAACTAAGCTGGTGCCCAACGAACCAAGTAGGATCGTATAGGCGATGCGCACTGTGGCCTCTGCCGCGCCTTGCGACTTAAGCCAACTGAACAAAAGCGAGCCAATGCCGACGCCAATGATCCCGCCGAT
This sequence comes from Ferrovibrio terrae, assembly GCA_943368895.1. Lineage (GTDB taxonomy): Bacteria > Pseudomonadota > Alphaproteobacteria > Caulobacterales > Aquidulcibacteraceae > Aquidulcibacter. Next base: position 7 of record CALRLV020000196.1, on the reverse strand, counting down.
CGAGATC
>CALRLV020000195.1:0-5862 GCA_943368895.1 Ferrovibrio terrae | reverse complement strand
AAAAACACCGGATGCTGTAATTTTTCTGCGTCCTAACGTCTCGTTTACCAACGCGATTCACACTGAGCCTAGAAATTAGGAGACGCTTGTGGCGCGTGCGGAAGAAAAACAATTAATTGAATCTGAAAGCCAAATGGCACAACGGCGCGCGCAACGCGCCTCTTGGGCCTTGCTGCAGCGTGTCCATACGACGTTAGATCTGTCGTGCGCTCATGTGATCGAAGTGATGGCAACTGATGCGGGTGCCCATGTCGCGCTTTTGGCGCGCCAATTTCCCGGTGTGCATTTTGAGTTGAGCCATGAGGCAACCCGTTGTGGAGAGTCTATCCGCATTCTTTGGGCACCCGATGGCGTGAGCATGGCTTTATCGACAGACCAATTGGCCAGCTATGACGCAGCCATTGTCACCCATGCACCGGAGGCCTTACAGGACACATTCCAGACCTTTGCGGGCTTTGCCCGTGTGGCTGGCGTGCGCGATTTTGCTGGCGGCCAAGCTTTGGCGATCTTTGGCAAAGGCCTTGCCCGTGATCTGTTCCGGGCCAAGGTCCGCGATATCGCAGCCTAAGCCTTACCTGCAGAAATCTTACGGATACAGTTTCCTGATTGTTTCGCCAGCATAAAGCGGGCAACATGATCGCCTGTGACCGAACCGAACCAAGACACCATCGAAAACCTTGAGGAAGAAGACGCCCGCACTGCCGCGTGGCGGACCATGCTGGGTGCTGTATGGGGTCGTGCTCGAGGCAGCCTGACCCATCCGATCCTGACGGCAGCCATCAGCCTTGGCGTTTTCATACTCGCCTTGGTCTTCATCAATGAGGAGATGACACGCCATAGTCTGCACGACCTCAAGCTGGCGTTTGAAGCGGTTAATCCGTGGAGCCTCTTTGGTGCGGTCGCCTGTGTCGGATTGGCTTATGCCGCCTTAACGTTCAATGATCGATTTGCCTTGAGCATGTTGGGCAAAAGCCTGCCACGCGCCCGCACCGCGCGCGCCAGCATTGCCGCTTATGCTTTGGCCAATAGCCTCGGCTATTCGTGGGTGACGGCGGGCACAGCGCGCTTGCGCCTATACCGCAAATGGGGCCTTCTTCCTGCGGAAATCGGGACCTTGTCCTTTCTGACAGGCTCGGCCGTTCAAATGGGCGGCCTGACCGCTGCCGCCCTTGGCCTTTTGTATGCCGCCCCAGAAATCGCGCTGCACGGTCCGTTTCACGCCTTGGTTTGGTATTGCCTCGGCCTCCTTCTATTAGTTCCGGGCATTTTGTGGCTGGTTTATGCGCGCTTTGGCGCGGGCCAAGCCCGCATTGGAGAGGCTGTCATTCATCGACCAGACTTTGGCAAAGCGCTTACGCAATTGGCCATCACTGTGCTGGAATGGATGTGTGCGGCGGGCGTGCTTTATTTTCTTCTGCCCGACCATGGCGGGTGGTCCTATCCGGCATTTTTGGCTGTTTACGTGCTGGCAGGGCTATTGGGTGCCCTATCGGGGACCCCGGGCGGCTTTGGTATCTTTGAAGCGGCCATTCTGACCTTGGCCCCGGTAACGCAGGATACCCCAGGCGCGGCTGTTGCGCTGGTTGTTTATCGCCTAATCTACACCTTCATACCGCTGGTCATCGGCACGATCATTTTGGGCCTTGATCACGCAGCACCCGCCACACGCCCGGCTGCCAAAGCAGCGCAGACCATGGGCAATAGTCTTGGCGCGCGCATGAGCGCCCGTCTCGGCATGACTTTAGGTGAAGCGACCTTAGAACTTTCACCCCGTATCTTGGCGACCTTGGTGTTTATGGCGGGGCTTGTCTTATTAAGCTCGGTCGCAACACCGGCATTGTCTGCCCGCATGCAAGCCATTGATGCATGGGATTTGCGGGCAATTTCTGACCTATCGCACTTTGCCGCCTCTATTGTCGGTGTCCTTTTGCTTCTGATCGCAGCTGGCCTGTGGCGCAAAGTGGCTGCGGCTTGGGGCGGGGCGATTATTCTTCTCAGCGGCGGCATCATTTTTTCTTTGGCCAAGGGCCTGGATTGGGAAGAGGCAAGCATTCTAGCCGTGGTATTGGCATTGACCTTGCCCTGTGGGGCCGCCTTCACACGCAAATCAGCACTTGGCCCCAATCTATTGTCGCCTGCGTGGATTGCAGCCCTTGCTGGAGCAGTCGCTGCAGCCGGATGGCTCAGCCTTTTTGCCTATCAGAATGTGGAATTCCGAGCCGAGCTTTGGTGGGATTTTGTGCGCGACAATGATGCCGCGCGCAGCTTACGTGCCTTAACCGCTGCCTGCGTCATGACCCTCTTCATTGCCGTCTGGACCTTATTCACACCGTGGCGGGCCAGCCTGCGGCGCGTGTCGGACCCTGCCGACATCGCCCGCGCACAAGCCATACTCGAACGCGCCGAAAATCCGCGCGCCGATGCCAATCTCGCCTTTCTGGGCGACAAGCTCTTCCTATTTTCTGAGAGCGGCGAAAGCTTTGTGATGTATCGGGCACGCGGTAATCGCTGGATCATTTATGGCGACCCAATAGGCCTTGCGAGCGAGCGGCAAGCCCTCCTCCGGCATGTGCGGGATACGGCAGATCAGGCTGGTGCCCGCCCGATTTATTATGCCGTCTCGCGCGAACTGGTGCCCGACTTTGCTGAAAGCGGCTATGTTGTCCGCAAGATTGGCGAGACTGCCATCGTCGATCTAAAGACCTTCTCGCTCGTCGGCAAAGACGCACAGAATCTGCGCACCTCGCGCAACAGAATGGCTCGAGAAGATGTGAGCTTCTTCTTCAGTCCAGCATCAGAGACGGCGAGCCTACTCGATGAGATGGAGCCGATCTCACGGGCTTGGCTTCGCGCCCATCATGGTGGGGAAAAGACCTTCTCGCTCGGCACCTTTGATCGCTCCTATTTGAGCCGCTTCCCGACCGCTTATGTGCGCGACAAAACCGGCGCGATGATCGCCTTCGCAAGTCTTTGGACCACTCATGACGGTGAAGAAATTGCCATTGATCTGATGCGCCATACCCCCAGTGCGCCCCATGGGGTGATGGATTATCTGTTTGTTGAAATCGTCCTCTGGGCCAAAGAGCAAAATTATCTGCGCTTTGATTTGGCCATGGCACCGCTGTCCGGGCTCTCCGATCTCAAAGGCGCGCCTTTGCTTGTCCGGCTTGGGGCGATCGTGTTTGAGGAGGGCGAGGAAGTCTATGGATTCCGCGGCCTTCGCCGCTTTAAGGACAAGTTCAATCCAAATTGGAAGCCGCTCTATCTCTGCGCGCCGCCCGACGTGATGCTGCCAGCGGCCCTTCTTGACGTAGCAGCCCTAACCAGCGGCGGCTTGCGTGCAATGCTGAAAGGCAATGGCTAGACCGCTTCGCCTGCCGCCACGCCACTCGACCACGCCCATTGGAAATTATAACCGCCAAGCCAGCCTGTGACGTCCACCGCTTCGCCGATAAAATAGAGACCGGGGACAGCTTTGACTTCCATTGTTTTTTGATTGAGCGCGGCGGTATCAATCCCACCCTTCGTCACTTCCGCCTTAGCATAACCCTCATCGCCCACAGGCGTCAGGTCCCAATGGTGCAGGGTTTCAGCCAAGCTTCGCAGCTGCGCATCTTTTAAGTCTGCCATTGGGCGATCAAGGCCCGCCTTTTCGGCCAAAGCATGGGCCAAGCGTTGGGGTAAACGCTCAGACAGGATGGTGGCAGCCTGTGCGCGCGGGCGGGCGGCCTTGGCCTCAATCAGCCACTGATCGGCTTTGATGTCGGGCAAGAGGTTGAGATAAATGCTCTCGCCCTTATGCCAATAAGAACTGATCTGCAGGATGGCGGGGCCTGAAAGGCCGCGATGGGTGAAGACCATGCCTTCGCGAAACGCGGTCTTGCCTTTGGCCGCGACCCCTTCAAGCGACACCCCCGCCAAGGGGCGCATCAGCTCAATGTCCTGAATACCAAATACCAAGGGCACCAGCGCGGGCTTTGGCTCAATCAAGGCCACACCAAACTGGCGCGCAATCTCATAAGCAAACCCCGTCGCCCCCAGTTTCGGGATGGACGGGCCGCCTGTGGCGATGATGAGACTGGGCGCGAGTGCCCGACCCACTTGAGTGGTGACGACATAAGTCTCGCCCGACCGCGCCACGGCTTGGACCTGAACATCGGTTGCGATCGTGACCCCGCCCTTGGTGCATTCAGCCAGTAACATATCGACGATGAGGCGCGCCGCCCCAGCCCCTTCGCAGAATAATTGCCCCAAAGTCTTTTCATAGAAGGGAATATGATAGGCCTGCACAAGGTCAACGAAATCATGCTGGGTGTAACGGGCAAGGGCCGAGCGGGCAAAATGGGGATTGGCGGAGATAAAGCGGTCGGGCTTAATCTCCATATTGGTGAAGTTACATCGCCCACCGCCTGAAATCAGGATTTTAGCGCCCGCCGTATCGGTATGTTCCAACAACAGAACCTTGCGGCCACGCTGGCCGGCGCGCGCGGCCGCCATCAAGCCAGCCGCCCCTGCCCCAAGAATGATGACATCATAGTGTTCACGCATGCTGCGCACTTAAGCCGAAGTTCAATATAGAGATAGCCAAGGACGCAGCAGCGGGTGTAGCCTAGGCCAGCCAAATCAAAAAAATCTTGGGAGCACGCGATGAAATATAAGACCTTGGGCCGCACTGGCCTTGTTGTTTCTGAAATCTGCCTCGGCACCATGACCTTTGGCGGAGATGGCTTTTGGACCGTGATTGGTGGCCAAGATCAAGAAATGGCTAGCACGCTTGTACGCCAAGCCTTTGATGCGGGTGTGAATTTCTTTGATACCGCCGATGTCTATGCCAATGGCTTGTCCGAGCAGATGTTGGGCCATGCCATTCGCGACAAAGGCTTGCGGCGCGATGAAATTGTCATTGCCACCAAAGCCCATGGCCGCGTGCAGGACCTTTTGCCACCAGACGCCAGCCCCCATGCCCAAGCTGAGGCTACGCGTCGGCAGACAGCCCGCAATATCTCGGGCCTATCGCGCAAGCATTTGTTTGACGCGATTGATGCGAGCCTCAAGCGCCTCAATATGGATCATGTCGATCTCTACCAAATCCACGGCTACGATCCTTTGACGTCGCTGGATGAGGTGATGGATACGCTAAACGACATCGTGCGGTCAGGCCGGGTCCGCTATATCGGCCTGTGCAACCGCGCCGCTTGGGAAACCGCAAAGGCCAATGGCATTGCCGAGCGGAAGAATTATGCCCGCTTTGACTCCATGCAAATGTATTACACTCTGGCCTCGCGCGACCTTGAACGCGAAGTCGTGCCACTCGCCCAAAGTGAAGGCCTCGCCATTTTGCCTTGGAGCCCGCTTGCAGGCGGCCTGTTATCGGGCAAGTTTAAGCGCGATCAAGCCGGGCCAAACAATGCCCGCCGCGCCAGCTTTGACTTCCCGCCCGTCAATAAGGACCGCGTGTTTGATTGTGTGGAGGCGATGGAACCGATTGCCGCCGCCCATAATGTCAGCGTCGCCCAGATTGCACTCGCTTGGCTGTTGCACCGCCCGTGGGTGACGAGCGTTATCATCGGGGCCAAAACCGAAGACCAATTGACCGACAATCTCAAAGCGATCAGCGTCAAACTAAGCGAAGATGACCTCGCCGCCTTGGACAAGGTGTCTGCTTTGCCTTCAGAATATCCGGGCTGGATGTTCCAAGTACAAGGCCGCGACCGGGCGGGGTCTGTGGGGTAGGATTGAAAAGACGAACTCCCCTCTCCCCTTGGGAGAGGGGTCGGGGGTGAGGGCTCATAAGCACACTTGCATCTTGCGTTTTTGACATCGCTTTCGCTTGCGATAACCGATGGGCCCTTGCGGGTGAGG
>CALRLV020000194.1:0-5893 GCA_943368895.1 Ferrovibrio terrae | reverse complement strand
AGCACCGCCATATCGGTTGCAGGCGTCATAAGTGACGTACCCAAAACGACAGCAAGACAGATGACAAAGAAGATTGGGAAGGATTGCAGCGGGTCTAAACCCAGTTGGGGGATGGCTAGGATGAGTGCAAAGAAGATCCCGGCCGCCATGCCACCAAAATAGCCCCAACCATTCATCCGCCACCAATACCATTTGACGACATTGGCCGCTGTATAGCCCCCATAAAGCCCGGCCGTAATCCAATTCAGGGCGCTGTCGATGCTGTGCAGCAAAAGGCCAAAGGCTGTCCCGATAATGACGAAGGTAATCGACACCGCATAGCTCAAATTGATGAGCTTTTTCTCGGACGCCTCCGGATTGATGTATTTGCGATAGACATCATTGACGATGTAAGCCGGTGCGGCGTTCAAAGGTGCCGCAAAGCTCGACATAAAGGCGGCAAGCAGACCAGCCAAAGTTAGGCCCAACAGACCAGTCGGCAAGAATTCTGCCAAGGTGAAGGGCAAAATGGCCTCATAATCGGCGCTCTTGCCCATGGCGCGCAGCTCATCTTGGAAGTGCACCAGCGCGAGGACCGTCAGGCCCGCTATCATCAGATAGCGAGGTGGATTGAGCACAAGGCTGACAAAGCCACTCATCTTGGCAGCATCGGTTGGCGAGCGAGCGGACAAGATTCGTTGCATGTCATAATTGGGCGCGGGTCCGGCGAGCGAGTTTAATATGCCTTTGAACAGAACCAACATGAAGAAGATGGTGAAGAGTGAATAGCCTTCAGACGCAATCTTCTCATTGGCTGATGGTAGAAGTTGCGACCAATCCAAATCCAGCCTCCAGTCAAAGAAGGGATTGGTCCAACCCTCTGGAATGGCTGCAGCAATGCTCGCGGCATCGGTATGGGCCATGGCGACCCAAGCAATTGCCAAGCAGGTCACCGTCATGACGAAAAACTGCATGACCTCGGTAAAGACAACCGAATACATGCCGCCCTTGATCACATAAATCGCGGTCAGCAAAATAATGATCACCCCATAAGCGCGGTCGTTAAAGTCAGCTAACAGGCGACCCCGCTCGGCCAATTGTTCGGCACTCAAGGAGGCCGCTTTCAAAGCATCTGGTAGGAAGACCTGGAGGTGCAGTAATTCACTTAAATTGAAGGGGATGAATTGTGCGGCCAGCTTGCCAATCCCTAAGAAGCCATAAGCCATATAGGCCAGCACGAGGATGAGCGCGAACAGCACAATGATCAAATGGCTGAGGCGGGCAGAGCGATCATCACCAAATCGGAACGTGATCCATTCCGCTCCCGTCATCACGCCAGATCGGCGCAACCAGATCGACAGAAACACCATCAAAAAGATTTGGTTGAAGACGGGCCAGAGCCAAGGCAACCAGATACTTTTGAGGCCATAAACAAACAGAATGGATACCAGCCACATCGTGCCGGCCACATCAAACATGCCCGATGCATTGGAAAGACCCAGCGCATACCAAGGCAATTTATTGCCACCCAGAAAATAGCTTCTAAGCCCACTGCTGGCTTGTTTGGAGATCCAAAAGCCAATGAAAATCGTCAAGGCAATATAAGCAAAGACGATGGCGAGATCGAGCGGCGGCAGTTTCATCAGGATCAAGCCTTAGACAAGAGACAGAGGATTTAGGGCGTGTGCGGTCATCATGGCGTTGCCGCCCTGAGGCTTTGACAAAGCCGGATGGTTTCCATCATGGCGCGTCCGGTGTGATAGGGGCACTTCCACGGACCAGCCATTAGACCGGCTTTGGAGGTCTGGTCATCAAGACGCGCAAGCTCCAGCCATTCCCCGCCTTGCGTATCGATTTGGTTAGCCTTGATGAAGTCCCAAACGCCCAAGGCGTTTGTCAGGAACAGTGGATCGCGATTGATCTGATAGGCATTGAGGAAGCCAACCAAGGCTTCGGCTTGAATCCACCACACATGCAGCCGGGAAAGGTGGCCATCTTGAGCGATCTCTTCATAGAGGCCACCATGCTTGCTTAAACCCTGCCGAGCCCCATAAGCGAGTCCAAGGGCGGCTTGTTTGGCTTTGTGCAAAATTGTTGGCATGTTGAGCGAAAGTGCCGCTTCATACAAAAGCCAACTGGCCTCGATGTCATGACCAAAAGAGCGCACAGTCGATTGGCTCGTCCAGTCGAGATCAAAGAATAGGTCCAAACAATCTTTGCTTGGCGTGACGATGTGCTGATTGAAGATTTCAAACGCGGTTTCCAAAGCGGAGCGGACAGCCTCAAGCCGTGGGTCATCCAGCTCTAGATGCACCATAGTCTCGTAGAGCGCGGTATAAGCTTCCAAAACATGGAGATGCGTGTTCATGGATTTAGGCGAATTTTGATCGCGCGCACTTAAGCGGACATCCTCAATCGGTTCGAGATCAGGGCCCAAGGCCTCTAGCCACCCGCCATGGACATTGTCCATAAAATGAGCTTGGACTTGCTCGAAAATCTTCAGCGCACAGGCAAGAGCGGCCTCATGTTTCTTTGCACGCGCATAAGCCGCCAGCGCATAAATCCCAAATGCCTGCGCATAAGTCTGCTTGCGCGCATCGAGCACAGCATTTTCAGCAGAGACCATCCAAACCAAAGTATCGGTGTCTGGATCCAGGAAGTGATCGATGAGAACGCGATAGGCTTGATCAGCCAATCTTCCACACGCCTCATGGCCCGAGGCCTCAAAAGCGGCAGAAAAAAACCATAAGAGGCGGGTGTTCAAGATGATGGCGCGGGATGCTTCGGGATAGGCGATACCATCTTCGCCAATTTCGCCCCAAAATCCACCCGTGGGGGCAGGGGCGTAGCTGGTCCACCAGTCACAAATCCGGTCAAGCTCTGCCCGTGCCTCGCCTTCCAAGACCGCCAGCGCGGCTTGGGCTTCAAGGTCAAGCGACCCCGTCACGGGAGGGGCAAGATCGTCCAAATCTGTCAACTAACCCTCCCAGGTCGCGGCCATTCATCGGGCCTTGTACGTGTTGTGCGACCATAGTTTGCCAAATTGTCAGCGCTGTCAATACGAGTTTGCAGGCGCACCACAGCGTGGGTGAGGGGCCTTACCAACACCGTTCATCGAAGGTGAAAAAGCCAGAGCACAGCACAGGTCTAACCGCCGCAAACGAAAAGGACTTGGGGCGGCGTTGCGCCAAGGGTGGTGGTTTGGGGTGGGGTGGCGGTTGCTTGAAAGCGGACGTTTGCCAACACGTAGGGTGCAGTCCGACAGGACTGCACCAACTCGATCGCCTTCGCTTTGAATTTAGCTTTTTCTACTTAGACAGCCTTTGCCGCAGGCTCTGCCTACGCAAAGGCCTAGCTCGAGCTTGAGCAGTAAGAATTGTCGGGCGGCTTCAAGGCAAGCGAAGTGCGGCCTGAAGCCATTCCAAGTGCTTTGGCTGTTATCCGACTTAAATGATTTCAGGATTTCCTTGACCATGGTGCATTTCATTCATGGAATGCACACTTCGGCGCGGAGCACATTTCTGCTAGGATTCCCGTTATGCCGCAACCTAAGACTTATTGAACATGACGAAACGGCTTCTCTTTTCTGGCGGGCTGGTATTAGTCTTCACCCTTTTATACGCGGAGTTGCGTGGCCTAAAAGTTGTGACTTGTGCGGGTGGTAATGTCCGTGCAGTCGCAATATCCAGTTCACACAAACGCGAGTACCTCACACAAATCGGGTCCATTTTTGTCGGCTTCCCTAATGTTGAAGGTCAAGCAGTAGTTGTGACTTCGGACGGCACAGCAGAATTCGGGTATTTCACGCGCGCGGGAATCCAAATTGAATCCTGCTCCTGATTTTCGCCGCGGGGTCAAGAGGTCGAAGTTCGCTTTTGATGTCCAGCTGAACGTCCGCTTACCCACCCCAATCAGCCCAAAGCAGACCATCCCCTTCCAGCCAAAAGTCGCCAAATCCCCGCCAACATGGGTCATCGAACGACGGGCTGACTAAAGCAGCCCAGCCTCAGCTGGACCGACCGCCTACCTGTGTTGGGCGACGGCCGCCGACGCCGTACAGATTGACCTTAAGGCTCGACATCGCATTGACCAGCGCATTGGGCGCATAAACGACTGGACCCACGGGTGCGATTTTCGGGAAGCGTTCGAAGATTTTTTCAAACGACAAGCGTAGCTGCATTTGGGCAATCCGCGAGCCAAGGCATTTGTGTACCCCATGGCCAAAAGCAAGGTGCTTGTCATAATTATCGCGCATCATGTCGAACCGATTAGGGTCGGGGAAAAGGTCGGGATCGCGATTGGCGGCACCATACCACATGACCACTTTTTCGTCCTTGGCGATCCGCTGACCGTTCAATTCCGTTTCTTCCATCGCGGTGCGGCGCATGTGTTTCACGGGCGAGACCAGACGCAGCGCTTCTTCTGCCATGCGCGGGATCAGCTTCGGGTCATCCAGCACCATTTGCCGCTGGTCTTGGAAGTCGTGGAGCAGCTGGATTGTACCGGTCAGCGAGTTGCGGCTGGTGTCGTTGCCAGCAAAGATGATCAAAAGCCAAGCACCATCAAGATGCTCTTGCGGCAATTCTTCCCCACCCATTTTAGAGCGGGCAATTGCGGTCAAGAGATCTTCGCGAGGGCGCGCGCGCCGATCGGCCATGACACCTTCGCCATAGGCGAACATGGCATCGACCATGTTGAAGAAGCGGAACGGAAATAGCGGCTCTTTTAGGATCGTCTGCCACGGGTTTGCGAGATATTGCGAGGCCATTTCAAGATAATGCATCCACTGCACGATCCGCGGCCGGTCTGCCTCATCAACGCCCAGCATTTCACACAAGGTGAAGAGCGGGACTTGTTCGGCAAACATCTTCACAAAATCGACTTCTGGTCCCTTGCGCTCCATCTCGTCGAGCAAGCCGTCGATATGGGTGCTGACCTTGTCGCGGATCTTGGCGACATAGGCCGGGATGAAGAAATCCTTTTGCTGGATACGGGCCTCCATATGCAAGGGTGCATCCATATTGATCAGAGAATTGAGGGCGGCCGGGATCAATTTCTTGGGCTTCCATTTGTCCCGCGACTGGATGCCTAAATTGATACTGCCGCGCTGTGATGAGAAGATCTGCGGATTGAGCTCAACCGACTTGATATCCTCATAGCGGGTGACCGACCAGAAGCCGGAGATGCCACGATAGCCAGGGCTCCAATGCACCGGTGCTTCATCGCGAAGCTTCTTGTAGAATTCCCAAGGGTGCCCACTTGTCCAAGAAGCAGGATCGCCCAGTTTAAACCCACTAATCAGCGGATAGGCCGCCGAATAGGTGGGGTCTATCTGTCCTATATCAATGAGAACATCGTCACTGATCAACTGCATGGTTTTATAGCTTCCCTAGCATGGTGCGACGGTTTGATACCGGCCTCTTATAGACCGCTATATGTTTAGACCGCTATATGTTGTCTTCACAGATCGCGACAAGCCCATAGGCCAGTGCACTGCATTCCTAGCCGCACCGTGCACGTCATCAGCCCCTTCGGGACACATCGCCGCATGCGGCAAAACCCTGCGAGTGGCCGCGATGGTTGGAAAAAGATGCTCAACCATGTCATCCCAGATGGCGAAGCCGAGTCCCAGACCTTGTGCCGCAAAGTCCCCTGAGGTCCCCGCTCGCCGTTTGGCTGCGGCGGGGATGACATGGCGGGGGTGGGGAGAGGTTTTATCTAGAAGCGTTTTGGTGCCCATTCTGGTCACCCAACCGCTTCCTTTAGCGTGATCGGGCGATTTGTCGCGTCAAGTCCAGATTTCCTTTGGAAATCTGCCGCGTAGCGGCGCGCAGCGGACTTGACCCGTCAAATTGCCCACAAACAATCGAATTTGGCCTTTGGTGTAGGCAAGGCCTGCACCAAAGCCTTCTAG
>CALRLV020000193.1:0-5895 GCA_943368895.1 Ferrovibrio terrae | reverse complement strand
GGTGCGGGCCAAGTTAAAGTGGTTCTGACCAAGCAGGACTTTGCCCAAGCGATTGACCGTGAACTGAATGAAAAACGCTGGGCGGCTTAAAGGGCGGCTTTAGGCCAGCACGAGGTCATCGCGGTGCACCAAGGCTGGCCGGCCTGCATAGCCCAATATGTCTTCAATCTCGTCGCTGTGACGGCCAAGAATCTGGAGTGCGTCGGATGAGGAATAGGCAGAAACGCCGTGGGCTATGATCCGGCCCCCCGCATCCTTGATGGCAATCGCGTCGCCGCGCTCAAATTGTCCTTCAACGGAGGTTACCCCGATGGACAATAGACTGGCCCCGACTTTAAGTGCCTTTACCGCCCCAGCATCGACACAAAAACTGCCAGCGGGATTGAGGCTGTGACCCAACCAAGCCCGGCGCGCGCTTTCGCGGTCAGCAGCAGGAATAAACCAAGTTGAGCGACTGCCTTCTAAGAGGCGGCGGAACGGATGGTCCAAGAAGCCATCCTTAATAGCGACACTGCAGCCAGCCGCCGTGGCGATCCGAGCTGCCTCAATCTTGGTGCGCATCCCGCCAGAGCCAACACCAGCTTTTTGATTAATCCCGCCGGCCATGGCTTCAATCGCGTCAGTGATCTCGCGTACCTCGCCAATATGTGGGGCAGACGGATTCTGACGGGGATCGGACTCATAAAGACCATCGACATCGGAGAATAGGATGAGGGCATCGGCGCCAACCATTTGCCCCACACGCGCGGCAAGCCGATCATTATCGCCATAACGCAACTCATCTGTTGCGACCGTATCATTCTCGTTGACGATTGGTACCGCACCACATGCTAGCAAGGTGTCGAGTGTTGCGCGCGCATTCAGCCAACGACGGCGCCGTTCGGTATCATCGGGCGTCACCAAGGCTTGCGCCACTGCGATGCCCTGTTTGGCAAATGCCTCACCCCACGCTGCCATCAGGCGAACCTGCCCTGCAGCAGCAGCGGCTTGTTTCTCTTCCAACTTCAATTTGCCTGCTGGCAAGCCAAGAGCGCCACGGCCAAGTGCCACCGCACCAGAGGAGACAATGACAATTTGCTGGCCCTGGCTACGGGCGAGCGCCACATCCTGCGCCACCGTCGACAGCCAAGCGGTGCGGGCTTCCCCGCTGGAAGGATCAATGATCAGCGACGAACCAAACTTCAGAACAATGCGCTTGGCTTGACGCAAAGCCCGATGCGTCATGGTGCCCAGCCGTCCTCGTTGGCTTCAGCCATAGGCTCGCCGAATGAGTCCACGTCATCCAAATCCGGCGACAAGATGCCACGCGACTTCGCAATCTCGCGCCACAGCAAGCCCAAAGCACCGCGCACGCCAGAGTTGGACACGCCTGATATGGCTAGCACCGTGCGACCTGCTTCTTTCGACAAAGCGGCCCGCTTTTCGGCAACTTCCTCAGCGCTCAACGCATCAATCTTGTTAAGGGCGATGATCTCTGGCTTGTGAGCGAGATCTTCGCCATAGGCCTCAAGCTCATCACGCACCGTGCGATAGGCTTGGGCGACATCCTCCTCGGTGCCATCGACCAGATGGATCAAGGCTGCGCAGCGCTCTACATGGCCTAAAAAGCGGGTACCAAGCCCTGCACCTTCGGCCGCGCCTTCGATCAGGCCTGGAATATCCGCCAAGACAAAGCGCGTGTCGGGTCCAAGCGTGACCACGCCAAGGTTCGGATGCAGAGTCGTAAAGGGATAGGCAGCCACTTTTGGATTGGCTGATGACACTGCCGCCAGAAAAGTAGATTTGCCAGCATTAGGTAACCCTACAAGGCCGGCATCGGCAATCAGCTTTAGCCGCAGCCAAATAAACTTCTCTTCCCCTTCAAGCCCACGATTAGCACGGTCGGGTGCTTGATTGATCGAGCTTTTGAAATGCAAATTGCCCCAACCGCCATTACCGCCTTTCGCCAAAACGACGCGGTCGCCAATCTTGGCAAGGTCTGCAATCAAGGTCTCGCGATCCTCTTCCAGAATCTGCGTCCCGACGGGCACTTTCAAGACGAGATCTTCCGCAGAGGCCCCATGCTTTTGCCGACCCATGCCATTTTGGCCGCGGTCGGCTTTGAAGTGCTGCAGGTAGCGATAGTCGATGAGGGTGTTCAGTCCGTCTACGGCTTCGACGACGATGTCGCCACCGCGACCCCCGTCACCACCGTCAGGTCCACCATATTCGATATATTTCTCGCGCCGGAACGAGGACGAGCCGTTACCGCCGTCGCCGGAACGGATGAAGATTTTTGCTTGATCAAGGAATTTCATAACGCGCCTAGATTAGCGCGGAACGCGTTATAATGAAAGCCAAGCCAGTCAGGGGCCAGAATTCAGGCTTTCGGTGTCACCGCTAAAGGCACAAAGGGGGCATCTGGCCGATCCGGCATGACCGTTTCTACATGGGCTTTTAAGTGCTCGGTGACCTCGACTGCATCGCCTAAAAGATGTTCCGGCGGGATGGCAGGACCCGCAGACAACGTGAAAAGCTGACCCTTCTTGTTCAAAAGCTCTTTGAACAAAGTAATGTCGCGCAATTCCTTGGAGAAGCTATCAAAGAAGTGGAACCAAAAGCTCCAAGGGCCTGTCATATGGATAGGCACAATTGGCGCGTGGTTCTTGCGGGCGATGGAAACAGCCGAACTCATCCACTCCGGGTCTTGCAGAACCCCATTCACATGGCGGGCCAACCGCCCTGCCGGAAAGATGAAGATCGCCCGCTCAGCCTGAAATGCCCCTTGCGTGAGGCGCAAGGTCTCGCGCGTTTTCTCTCGCGTGCGCTTATGCTCTTCCCACTCCACCGGCACCAAGACGTCGATAAAGCCAGCCGAGACACGGTGGGCATCGGCATTGGCATAAAAGATCAGATCGGGCCGGATCGGCTTGATCGCGTCCCAAGCTGCAATGCCATCAGCGATGCCTGTGGGATGATTGGCCACAATCACGCAGCGACCGCTTCGGGGAATATGGTCAAAGCCATGGGTTTGAGTGCGAACAGATAGCCGGGCCGCCACTTCCTCCAGCGCGGGCAAGCCAGGCAATGAGGCGATCGTGTCGGCCATGGTGACCGCCTGATCATAGTCGAGCAATTTATTGAGTGAAGCCCGAATGATCGGCCAGAAAACAGATTTAGCGAGGCTGGGCGCGCGCTCTTCGATTAGGATATCAATGATATGCTTGTCGGGATGGGTTTGCTGCTCAAACATCAGACAGTCCAACGACACCTACGGCCAGTGGCGGCAAGCTGCCACGGACTGGTTAGGCTTGGCAAGCCCAAGTCTATTGCCATCTAACACCATCGCCAAGCCTGGGGCATTTGCCCCAGACTTGGCTGACAGAGATTGGGTATGGACTAGAAGGCGACGCGCACCCGAGCGCGAACCTGTTCCACCCGTACATCGGTGCGGTCAATCGTGGTCTCATAGCTCAAGCCCAAAGTAGCCGACTTCACCTTCGCCTCAACCCCGAGACCGACCTCGCCCCAAGATTCGTCTTGGTCAAGGCCGGCTACATTGGCCAAAGTTGAGGCGGTGGCTGAGACAAAGCCAAGACCGGTTGCGCCCGTGTCAGATGCTTGGAAATCATGCGCCAGAGCAACCCGAACCCAAGGCTTAATTGCGCTGCCAGAGCCAAAGTCACCATAAGCGGTCACACCCAAGCGTGCGACCAGCGATTCAACCGTGCGCTCACCGACTGTCAGACCAATTGGTCCAGACTCACGGTAAGCATCGATCTCAGCCTTATCATAGGCCATCGAAACGCTGGGCACATAAGAGCCCCAACTTGTCTTATTAGTGGCGCTCAGCGCTGCACCAAAGCTGGTCAGGGTGCTATCGGTAGAGGCCGAAGCCGCCAATGGACCGGCAAAGCGGGTCATGTCCAAATTGCCAACACCACGAGACACATAAGCATCCAGAGCCAAAACAGGCCCAGACACACTGCCATAGACGGACAGTGCAGCTGCATCAGACTTTGTTTTGGCACGGCGATTGGACAGTTTGCTGTCGCCGTTGGCCACATGAAGTGCGGCACCCAAGACGTAGTTCTCCTGAGTGTAATCGACCCCAACAAGGCCTGTTACCGTTTCCGTACGTGCACCAATAAAGCCCTTTTGGGCCTCTGCACTCGCCCGCAAGCCGCGCACCTCGCCAAAGGCGCTCCAGCCCGGCTTCATCGTGTCAGAACCGCTCGTGGCCGGCAGGACATCACCAGCGTCGGTCATAACGCCTGACCCGCCACTGATGGCCGCCATTTGAATACCACCCCAATTCGCGCCTTGCGCGCCGGTTTGGCGAACTTGGGCAACGCGCCCCATGACCATCGCACTCATGGATTCAGACGTCCGCAACATGGATTGCGCGGCAAGCTGATTATCCCATGGGGTCAAGGCTTGCAGGAAGTTGGCCGCTTCCACAGGATTCAGACGGTCCGAATAGCGGTAGATCGACGCCAAAGAGCTATAATTGGTAGCACGATTGCTATCGAGAAGGCTTGCGAGGCCTGAACATTGGACGCTGGCACAGGCCGCGAAGGACGCATATGGCAAGGCTGTGATATCAACGAAGAGATTGGTGCCTGCGACCCGAGGTGTTGCACGCAGCACGCCCGGCAAGTTCGAGGCAATCATGGCGAAGGCACCGCTCGTAGTGCCCGTTGCGGTTGCAACGTTCCAGCTGGTGCCAAAGTCCGGCACATAGCCATTGAGGAAGTTGGCGGCAAAACCACCGCCCAAGACCAAATTGCCCGTGACATTCAAGCGGTCGGCTGAGGTCGCGCTGGCGAAATCAACGCCAAACATGCCGGTGCTGCCAAAGCCTGCACCACCGCTGATGGACATGGTACCGACACCCCCCACTGCACCCGGGGTCAAAATGCCCCCGGCCACCAAGACGCCAGACTGGGTCAAAATAGAGCCCGAACCCGACACAGCGCCGCCCAAAACATTGAGCTGGCGCGGCGCGAAGATGCCGTCGACATTGAGTACACCGGCGTCGACAAAGGATGAGATGGTCGTGTTGAGGCGGCTGCCGACTTTGATATTCAACCCCGATTGGGCACCTCGGACGTTGAGGCGGTCAATCGTGGCCGTGACGCCCGTCATCGACGTTGTGCCCGCGGCGCGCAGATTGACTTCAAAATAGCGGGTGGAGTTTTGCACGCCGGCTACGCCGTCGGTATTGTTCGGCGTGAAGCCGGTGGAGCCCACACCGGTTAGCGCGCCCGAATTAAGAGCAATTCGGCCAGCGGTCCAAGGCAGTGTTGACGATGCCTCTGAAGCTACCAGATCAACCTTGGCACTCGGTAAATCCATGGTGCTGGCAAGTCCTTCAGAACCTTGACCATTAAAGCGGCTTTGGACGATTTCGACCGGCCCCGTTTCCCCCTCAACTTCTGAAGAAACAAGGGTTACGGTGCCAGCACTATCTGAATTCAGCGGATTGGTTGTCCCGCCCGTCGCAGGACAGGTACCTGACAGGGTGCACAGCTTAATATTGGCAGGATTGGGTGTAATCGTGCCGAAATTCGTGGAAGCATCTGACACCCCTGCCGCGGCAGTCGTGGGCAATGCATTGACCAAGGTTGAGCCGGACAGTGTGAAGTAAAGTGGGTCTAACTCTTGCCGCCAGCGCGTAGCATCGGACCATTCGCCATCACCGGCAGCGGTTGTCACGTATTTGTACGGATTATTGATCAGGATCTGGTCCCAGAACAAGTAGAGCGGGTTATAGCCAGCAATCGTGCCATAATTGGCAAAAGGAACCGAGAAGAAACCGAAATTGTCGTTCGGATTTCCCACCGCATCAAAGAAGAAACGTGAGCCTTGGCTGAGGACGCCTAAGGAAACTTCCCGACCAAAAGCTGATGTCAC